>CAZQMT010000043.1:14347-14601 GCA_964594555.1 uncultured Vicinamibacterales bacterium | reverse complement strand
GCCCGCCCCAGAGTTAATTGCGTTGGTAGTATGTTCGCCAGTTTCCCTGGCCATGCCGAAACGACCAGATTGAAGCTGCATGCCGACATCCTCAGAAGTAGACCCGTGTAGTGCGACCTCGAAATCGTGAACTGCGCAGGCTCCATTCATCGCTATACCGGTGATATAGCCATCACGCATCATGTCGATTATGATCGGCGATAGCCCGCACTTAACGACGTGTCCAGCGATGCCCGACATGATTGCCTTTTTTG
>CAZQMT010000043.1:0-14302 GCA_964594555.1 uncultured Vicinamibacterales bacterium | reverse complement strand
CGATAAAACTAGCGATATTGTCTTTAGGGCCCACTGGCTCACCAAAGAAGTCCACGTGCACCTTGCTTTTGCGGTCACCTAATGGATAGGTGGCAATATCGTCGAAGTCTATCGGGTCAATCGGATAAATTGATTCAGGCATTGGAGTATGCTTCTGGGAATAAGTGGTGATCAATTAGTTCACACAACACATGCCCGATCAATCTGTGGGCTTCCTGGATTCGAGGAGTCGAGGTGGAAGGCACACGGAACAAGACATCAACGAGTTTTTCCATCTCCCCTCCAGTTTCTCCAGTCAAGCCGATTGTGTACAGGCCCTTATCTTTAGCGACGGCTAGGCCCGCCAACACGTTCGCAGAGTTTCCGCTCGTTGAAATTCCAAATGAAACGTCACCCTCCCGCCCAAGCGCCTCCACTTGACGCACAAAAACATGCGAATAACCATGGTCATTGGCAACAGCGGTTAAGATGCTAGTATCGGCAGACAAAGCAACCGCCGAAAGGGCTCGACGCTCCCGAACGAACCGACCCACTAGCTCACCAGCAAAGTGCTGAGCATCAGCAGCGCTACCTCCATTACCGAATACCAGAACCTTGCCTCCTCTCGACAACGCCTGCCTAATTGCCTCAACCGCTGCAAGAAGAGGGTCTAGCGGCACCGTCATGAAACGGCGGTGCGCCTCAACAGTTTCCGTAAGAATACGGTCAATGATCGCTCGACGATCCTCAACCGACTTGCCACTAACCATGATTTCACCTCATTAAACCATTAGACTGCCTAAGTCACAGTAAACTTAAGGTGTCTCAACGAATCAATTTGTAACCCCGTACACCCCACAACACTAACCACCGGTATACTAAAATATATAGAAGAGGACATGCGAGTTGATTACGAAATTTGACTACGATCAACAAAAAATACTAGACAGCAACTAAATATGTATCAACACCGCCTTGCTTGGTTCACTCCGTTCCCGCCGATTCGCTCTAGAATTTCTTCGTACAGCAAAGAAATTCTTCCCACTCTACTTGAAAAGTTCGAGATTGACGTCTACATCGACAACGACATGATGCCGAAAATTCCGTCAGCTGGATCACAAGCATCCTCGTCGATCTCGACCTACAGTGCATATGACTTCATCTGGCGCCATCAAAAGAAACCGTATGAACTCACGGTATATCAACTCGGGAATCATCCGCGCCACGATTATATGTGGGCTTATTTAACTCAATTCCCAGGTCTCGTCGTACTGCACGACGATCAACTCCATTACTCGCGCGCACAACAGCTTCTCCGTTCCAAAAAAAGTGACGCTCACTATCGGCAAGAGTTCGCCTACTGCCATCCACAGGCACGTGAAGAGGTGTCCAACTTCCTCACAAAATACCTAATGACGGTGGGCTTCGGAGACGCTATGTACCGCCTCTGGCCACTTCTACGTGTCGTATTAAACAGCGCCCATCTCGTAGCCGTTCATAACCGAAGATTTGCAGACAACTTGCGTGACCAGTATCCCCATAAGAAGATTGAGTATCTTCAGATAGGCACTCAGGACTTAATTAGCAAACCACCCTCTTCGACGATGCAAACAAGGTCCTGTCGGATACAACACGGCATCGCATCTGATGCACTCGTGTTCGGCATGTTCGGTCTAGTGACACAAGAAAAACGTGTCATCCAAACACTCAATGCACTCCCCGGTGTAATACGGGATTTCCCAGGCACAAAATTACTCCTCGTTGGAGAATCAACTCAAGACTTCGACGTAATGAAAGAGATTCACGAACGAAACCTTGCAGATCATGTCGTAGTCACCGGGTTCGTACCAGACGATCAAGTCCCCGACTACATCCAAACGATGGACGTCTGCCTGTGCATGCGCTGGCCCTCATTTCACGAACCTTCATCATCGTGGCTCCAATGCCTCTCGGCTAGTAAAGCCACCATCATCACAGACCTCGCACACAATATCGATATTCCAGCTTTAGATCCAAGGACGTGGCGCCCTCAGCTAGAAACGGTCATTACTAGCCACGAGATTCAACCCATCTGCGTCAGCATCGACCTCACTGACGAGGAGCACTCTCTCCGACTGGCCATGTGGCGACTTGCGAGTGATCGAAAACTCAGGATGCAACTTGGGCAACGTGCTCGAAACTACTGGGAAAAACATCATCGTTTGGAATACATGACTGCTGACTACGTACGTGTCCTAAAACAAGGCTTCAATCAGCGACCAGTACAATTTGAACAACTACCTTCGCATCTCCGTTCCGACGGTACGGAGCTCGTTCGAGAACTGCTTAATGAAATGGACACCACCGTAGATATTCTTAAATCCGATTCAAAAAACGAACATTTTCAACCATAGACAAGCCCTTAAACACAACTGGAACAATAGCTTACATCTTGACTTCGTTTTCATCGACGCGCTAGGCTGTAGCCTTGAAGATTCATCTAAATGGCGAATCGTTTGAAATTACCTCCCCTCTTAATGTAACGGAGTTATTAGTTAAGCTCGAGATCGACCCTCGACTTGTAGCTGTTGAGCGTAACCTCGTGGTACTGAAGCGTGCCGAATTTGGATCGACAAATATCGAGGAGGGCGACGAAATCGAAATCGTCAACTTTGTGGGAGGTGGTGCCAGAAATGCCACACCGCTTCTCCATTCACGTGTGATTGAGTAAAACTGGTAGAACGACACATGCCTACAGATACTGCTCTAGTTATCGCCGGAAAATCCTTTAGCTCTCGCCTAATCATCGGTACCGGTAAATACCCATCAAATGAGATCATGGTCCGCGCTCACGAGGCATCTGGGGCTGACATGGTCACGGTTGCAGTTAGACGTGTCAACCTTGAAGACCGCTCACAAAAATCACTTTTAGATTATCTTGATTCATCTCGGTATTTTCTATTACCCAACACCGCAGGCTGTTACACAGCTGCCGATGCAGTCAGAACGGCTAGACTTGGCAGAGAGGCTGGTTTATCAAACAGGGTTAAATTAGAAGTGATTGGCGACGAAAAAACGTTGTTCCCGGACAACGAGGCATTACTGGAAGCAACAAAAATTTTAGTTAAAGAGGACTTCATTGTGCTGCCGTATACAAACGATGATCCCATCGTGTGCCGTAAACTCGAGGATGCTGGCGCAGCAGCCGTGATGCCCCTCGGTGCCCCCATCGGCTCTGGACTTGGAATTCAGAATCCGAACAACATCAAAATTATTCGTGATGCGGCACACGTACCGGTCATCGTCGATGCTGGAGTAGGGACTGCATCAGATGCAGCAATCGCGATGGAACTAGGCGCTGACGGCGTACTTATGAACACTGCTATAGCTGGCGCTCAGGATCCGGTCACAATGGCTTCCGCAATGTCAGCTGCAGTTCAAGCTGGGAGACTGGCCTTCCTAGCTGGACGCATACCTTTCAAATCATACGCCAGTGCTAGTAGCCCAATGGAAGGAGTAGTGGGACGCTGACTACTCACAACAGTGGCGATAGCCAGAGAAATCATTACCGTGTCTTTCGCGGTACCAAACGGACGACTTCGTCAGAGTCCGAACGACGCATCTTTGAACGCCGTATCACCGAAGATGACCTCGAGCAACTGAAATCAGACCGGGAAGATGCGGACCGTCAGTACAATAGAAAGCTCACGGAGTTGGACAACTCACTTCTAAAAGCCTTCAGCGGGTGGCCATCACCTCCGTCACCCGATCAATCAAGAATTCAAGCACTCCATGAAAAACGAACCTTAATCTCAGACCATGATCTCGACTTCGGCCATGGTTGGCGTGCACGTATCCGAGGTTTCATCTGGCGCTTCGTCGGCCCATTCTTTGAAAAACAAGAGACCTTCAACACGATCCTGCTCGATCACATCGCGTCAACGAATCAAGAAACACATACAGCCCTCACCAAGACTCTTGAAACGCTACAAGAACAGGTTGAGGAAATGAGAACTCTGCAGTCTGCACTTGTTCAGTACCTGCAACAAATCACCCCTTATCTGAATACAAAAATCTATGAAACAGCCAGCCAAAATTCATTTTTTCTTCACGCTCTAGCTGACGGTGTACATGGTATCTCTGACGAGCTCCTCCTGTGGAAAGAATCAACCCTAGCGAAGGAGGGCAGATACGATAAAAAGGTGTCTTCACTCATCGCCACACATGGAGAACTTCGTACCGCGATAGGAATCCTACAAGCAGCAGTGGCCTCTAATAATCAACTTCATGATTCCTCAACCTCCCCATCACCAAACCACGACGGTAACACTAAGAAAAAATCCGTACAAGCAATCTCGCACAAGACAGACAAAGCTCAAGATTCACCAAACGCGTTAAGTGCCGATCATAAATATGTAGAGTTCGAGAACTTATTTCGAGGTTCGCGGGATGACATTCGAAAGTCCCTCAGCGAATATATTCCCTACTTTAAAGGAACTTCTGACATTCTTGACATTGGTTGTGGACGCGGTGAATTCCTTGATCTCTTACGTGAGCGGAACCTTACATGCTGGGGCATCGACACCAACCAGGGTATGGTCACGGAATGTCACAACCGCGGGCTCACCGTTAAACATGGTGATGCCTTAAGTATCATGCGTGGTATACCAGACGGTTCGCTCGGAGGAATTTTTTCATCACAAGTTGTCGAGCACTTGCAACCAGATTATCTTATGGAATTACTCGAAACGGCTCATCAGAAACTTCGGCCAGGCACCCATATCATTCTTGAAACCATTAATCCGGCCTGCTGGTCAGCCTTTTTTGAAAGTTATATTCGTGACATCACTCACGTTCAACCACTTCATCCAGACACACTGAAATATCTATGCATTGCCAGTGGATTTCAGAACGTCGAAACACATTTCTGTTCACCCTATCCAGAACACGCCAAACTTAGGGCCGTACCCATAGTAGACAGGCCGGAAGGTACGGACAAACATCAGCGCGTTCTCACTAGTCTAATCGATGCCGTTGACCATCACGCTGAAAGACTAAACGACTTACTCTTTACCCACATGGATTACGCAGTAGTCGGCAATCGCCCTTGACCTTTTTAGCGATGAATTAATTAGTCTCGACCTGTACGTGTTAAGAGCCCTTAGTCAACCGTTCAAGATCGGCATCAACCATCATCTCAATAAGCTTTTTAAAATCAACGGTTGGCTCCCACTTCAGATCTGTGCGTGCTTTCGATGAATTCCCGACTAGACGATCGACTTCTGCAGGCCGATGGAGTTTTTGATCAATCTTCACGTAGTCATGCCAGTCTAAATCAGCGTGAGCAAATGCTACCTCTACGAGTTCTTGCACTGAGTGACTAACACCTGTTGCCACAACGTAATCGTTCGGTTGATCTTGCTGGAGCATTAACCACATAGCTTCTACATAGTCGCCAGCAAAACCCCAATCTCTCTCGGCCTGAAGATTACCTAGCGAAAGTTTATCGCTTAGACCGAGCTTGATTTTGGCCACACCATAACTGACCTTTCGGGTGACAAACTCAAGTCCACGTCTGGGAGATTCATGGTTGAACAAAATGCCAGAAGTGGCAAACATGCCATAACTTTCACGGTAATTAACGGTCAAGTAATGAGCGAACACCTTCGACACACCGTATGGGCTACGAGGATAAAACGGCGTGGGCTCCGCCTGCGGAACCTCTCGTACCTTACCGAACATTTCGCTCGAAGATGCCTGATAGAAGCGTATCGATGGGTCAACCTGTCGTATAGCCTCGAGTACCCTGGCAACTCCCATCGAGTTAAATTCTCCAGTCAAGAGTGGTTGGTCCCATGACGCAGGAACGAATGACATCGCAGCCAAGTTATAAAACTCTGTTGGGCGCACGTCGTCAATCAAGCGCATTAATGACAATTGATCGAGAAGATCAGCGGAACGCAGTTCTACTTGATCACCGAGGTGCTTGATCCGTTCATGATTGGGAACACTCAAGCGTCGAACTACCCCAATGACCTGATAACCACGTGAGAGCAGTAGCTCGGCTAGATACGAACCATCTTGCCCCGTAATGCCTGTAATAACAGCTCTCTTCGACATGATCCTCCCTACCCACTCACAATCAGATGAGAACACAAAGAAGGTTCGTTTTGTAAACTCAAAAAACAACTAAGATCTAATTGATCAATTGAACCCATAGGTTGTACCAACAGAAACAAAGCGGCTGAGCGCATCTTGCCACGTGGGCATTACAACACCTACTTTCTCGAGCTTGGCATTGGATAACGCACAGAAAACAGGACGCTTTGTCCGAAGTTTCGCTTCCGCCATAGTCATCGGCACCAAATTAGCCTCGTGCCCTAACAAACGTGCAAGTTCAAGAGCCAGCACGTCCCAGGTTGTCATTCCAGAATTGACACAATGATAGATACCAGCCGGTGCGTCAAGCTCGATTAATCTACGAGTCGCAGTCACCACATCAATAACATAACTCGGTGACACAGTACGGTCGGCAAACACATTCACCTCTCGCCCATCAAGAATCGACCTAACAATTCTGTTTACACTGCTCTTAGGGTACGTGTCCAAACTATCGATTCTTCTCACTGGCACTGGCCCACCGAACAAACTCTCAACGCGAAGCACATAGTGCCGAGGAACATCCTGAGCGAACCACTCACCCAGCAATTTCGATGCGGCATACGTCCCAAGGGGACCTGGTACATCCTCTTCTGTATACGGAGTATTAGTTGATCCATCAAAAATGAAATCAGTACTGTAGTGCACCAAACACGCGCCAATCTCAATAGTTGCACGGGCCAGTGCTTGTACACCAAAAGCATTCACATTGAGAGCTTCTTGCGATTGATCCTCAGCCGCATCAACAGCATTATAGGCAGCGCAGTTCACAACAATTTCTGGCGAGAGCCTGGCAAGAGATTCCATGACAAGAGAATAATCAGTGAGGTCTAGCTGAGAATGCGTTAGGCCTATGACTTCAAAATTAGAACCAAGCTCCTTAACCATACAAGTGCCTAGTTGACCAGTCGACCCTGTTACCAACACCTTCATGGAATCTCCGGAGCGTTCGCGATTTTGCATTCAACAGAAATTTGCAAGCTCTATTGTTAACACTACTTACGTATTACAAAACTTCCTGTTACCAACATGTCAAGACCAGTGCCATAGAAGACACGTACCGCGTCACGTGGCGAACAGACTATAGGTTCATGAAAACCATTAAACGAAGTATTGACGAGAACAGGCACACCTGTGGCTTCCCCAAACTTGGCAAGTAAATCTCGGAGAAACGGCTGGGAAGAATCGATAGTTTGGACACGAACCCTATCGATACCCAGAGGCAAGACTGAAGAAAACCTCGAAGGATCACGGAATGTATATTCACACTCCATGTAAGGTGAAGATAGAGAACCCTCAAAAAATAGTGGGACGTCTTCTAATCTGACGGCAAGTCCATAAGTCCTATGAGCTTCCCGATACTTAAGGAACTGATTAAGGTTTTCCAAAACATAGGGCGCGAATGGACTAGCAAAGATACTCCGATTACCTAACGCCCTCGTGCCCCATTCCAATCGTCCCCGAAACCATCCCACCAACTCACCTTGTGTGAGCGCGTCAACAGTGCGTGTTAAAAGCGCACCATCGTCAAGAAAGTCATAACTCAACTTACAGTTATCAAGCACGCCTTTAATTTCTTCGTTCGTAAACGAAGGTCCTAGAAAAGGCGAAACCAATCTTGGCTCAAAGTGAACACTTGAACGACTCGCCTCATAAAGCAACGCACAGCCAGCTGAAACACCAGCATTTCCTGGGTTGACCGGTACGAAAACATTTTGAAATATTCCAGATTGCCTAAGAAGAGTATTTAAATAAGTGTTGAAAAAGAGACCACCACCGACACAAAGAGAAGGCAGCGCCATCTGTTTATGTAGATCGCGTAAAAACTCAAGCAGCAACTCACCAAGTCGGCACTGTACTGCACCAGCAGCGGCCGCCATCGCATCACGACCTCCCGATAGCGCCTCAGCAACGAAATCATCAAAAACAGGATCAACTTGAATACCATTTTCTACTTTTCGAAGTAAACTTGAAACTCGACCAGAATCCGTAGTGCAACCAAGCCGAGCCAAGGCTTCGACCTTATATTCATCGCGCCCTGGATGAAGACTCAGACCCTTTGTAAGACGCGAATAAACACTCGCGAACCCTGGTCCCTGCCATCCAAGAGCAACCTCCTCGAGTTTACCGTTAGCACCACGCCAAACAGTCAACTCACGACCAGTATTGGTGTCACAGACCAAAACAAGAGAGTCATCGAGGGCTGAAGTCAGAAAAGCTGTTGCTGCATGGCCAAGATGATGATCAAATCTATGAAGTTCAGATCGTTCCGGTAGGTCAACACCTTCCTCCGCTATAACCATCCCCTTCAGGTTTTCTCGACTTATTTGAGCAATCTCAATAGTTGCCTGTAAAGCTTCCTCTGGGAAACCACCAATTTCAATGCCAACATCGCGCACTCGACTCAGGCGACCCTGTTCACATACAGCAGCCAAATTACCCGAGTGGGCTAACGCTACAGCCGCATTTCTCCGAAATCCACTAATTCCAGCAACTATGCTCATAGACAAGACGAACCATAAAATTCGGCAATAGAACGTACAACATACGCCTGCTGTTCTTCAGTCAATTCTGGGTATATCGGAATAGCCAATGCCTCACGAGAAGCCAACTCTGCATTGGGAAAATCTCCGATTTGATAACCCAGATCTGCGAAAACTCTCTGAAGATGAAATGGCTCTGGATAGTAGACAGCCGTACCAATACCGCTGGCGTTTAAATGTTTACGGAGCTCATCCCGACGTGCAGCACGGATCACATACTGGTTGTACACGTGTCGGGTTCCGTCAGGCTGAACTGGGAGTACAACGTGCTCATCTAATCGACTGGCCTTAAAGAGCATCGCGTATCTTTCCGCATTCCGGCGACGTCCTTCCGTCCAGTCATTCACGTGTGGCATCTTGACGCGAAGTACCGCAGCTTGTAATTCATCAAGCCTAAAATTTCCCCCAACCACATTATTTCCCTCCACCGATACTGTTTCGTGTACACGGAGGGCACGGAGCCTATTCGCAAATGCCTCGTCATCGCACGTCACTAATCCACCATCACCAAAACCACCGAGGTTCTTACTGGGGAAAAAAGAGAAACAACCTGCTTTTCCGATACTACCTACCGGATGACTATTGTAGGTCCCACCAATGGTTTGACACGCGTCTTCGATCACAGGAATACCTGCTGATTTCGCCGCAGTTGAAATTTTTTCTAAATCGGCACTTAAACCAAATAGATGAACTGGAAGAATAGCCCGCGTACGGGGTGTAATTGCCGAAACTACAGCTGCTGGATCTAGATTGAAACCGAAGGAATCAATATCAACAAAGACGGGTTTCGCACCTAACCGTACGATAGTCCCAGCGCTAGCAAAAAATGAGTAAGTGCTGGTCACAACCTCCGTGCCTGGCCCAATCCCAACTGCCTTCAAAGCGAGGAGAAGAGCATCGGTGCCTGATGAGACACCAATGGCCTGGTTAACACCAAGAAAATTGGCAATTTCACGCTCGAACGCTTCGACTTCAGACCCGAGAATGAAACGTTGCCCATCACAAACCTTTGTAATAGCCTCAAGCACTTTTTCACGAATTGTCTCGTACTGCACTTGAAGATCAAGAAACGGGACCACTCTTCCATCCGATGGTGCCACCTTGGTTTCTTTCACCGTTCCCGTCTCATTGCCACCAACCTTGTATAAAAACTCAGCACAATACGTAACCAAAAAAGATTATTCACCGGAGAACATCACCGAGAATTGTCACCGAGGAAAACCATCATGAACCCCAAACTTGCTCGTAAACACGAAGCCAATTCTCTCCCAATACTTTCTTGATTTCTTTTGTAGGCCAACCTCTTTCGATAAGGCCTCTGGTGATATTTGGTAATTCAGTTATGCGCTCAAACCCCTTTACGTACAACCACGGTTTCCTGCTGTATACCTCGGGAGGTGCAACCTCAGGATTAACGGCCGCATTCGGATCCCGACCTTCGATAAAATCCGGCCCCAATCCGATATGATCAGTTCCCACTAGCCGACGGAGATAATCGAAATGATCGAGGTGTTTCTCTAAACCAACCTGGGGAGTAATAGCAGTTTTAGTATCGTGTCGCGTGCGAGCATGAAAATCATTGAAAGCTGTAACTCCGATGACACCACCTGTATTAGCGATCGCCTCAAAAAGACGATCGGTACTATTTCTCGGGTTGTCAATTAAAGCAGCCACGTTCGTGTGTGTGCAAACGATGGGAACCCCCGAAGACATCTTGATCGCCTCAAGACTAGTTTGTTCTCCGGTGTGACCACCAACGTCAAGTAAAATTCGAAGATGGTGGATTTCCTCAACCAATCGCTGACCAGCACGTGTTAGACCTAAATGTGGCTCTAAACAACCAGCGCCGAAAATATTTGACACGTTGTAAGCAATCCCAACTACGCGCAAGCCAAGCTGATAATAGGCACGAAGCGCCGTTGGAGGTGGCTCGCCCTTCGCATCACCCAAAACGATAGCCGACTGCCATCCGAAGATATGGGCAATCCTTCCGGCGCGACGAGCCTCATAAATCTCCTTCACTGTGGTCGTCATTACGATTCGATCGCGATGTGCATCTAAAAAATTATGCGCGTCGGCGAACGCTTGAACATCAGGAGCCGTACGGCTTCGTAACCAACAGGATACGCCAGCCGATCTCAACATTTCGACGTAGCGTGTCGTTAACTCCGATGGGTCTAGACCGTTAACAATTAAAGTCGAATCCTGTATAGCAACCGGGTCTCGATCAGAAGTGGACATCTGAAAACCTGGGTGTTTATTCTCGGCCACATCACCCAAACCAGACTCCCGATAAGGAACGAGGGCAGCGCCACTAAAAATGGAGCGCTGTAAAAAAGATCGTCTATCCAAGGTCGTTACTTGTTCCTTCCTAACTGGTTACTACCAAGAGCAAAAAATTACGCGCCACGGGTCGGTCGCTAACGCAAGGAAACAATTATATACTGCGGACCACCGGCGAAACTAAGGTGCGCTAAAGAAGGCAGAGCACGCTACAATATTCTCGTCGATCTTGACCAGTTCTTCGACAGCTGAAGCACTCAGCATAGACTGCAATCAGCTGGTCCTAAAAAATATCGGGCTCTTTTGTGCCAAATACGCCTACAATTCTTGACGTCTACCAAGCCCAACAAAACCTAAAGGGAATAATTCGTCCTACACCTCTGCTACAACATCCCATTTTGAGTGCCGAAACGGGACTCAAGCTTTATGTTAAACACGAGAACCATAATCCCACAGGGGCATTCAAAATTCGTGGCGGCCTAAATTTAGTTCAATCTCTCGGCAAAGAAGAAAGACGCTGCGGCGTGATCACAGCGAGCACAGGTAATCATGGTCAATCAATCGCATTCGCCTGCCAACGTGCGAATGTTCCCTGCACAGTCTTCGTACCGATTGGCAATAACCCAGAAAAAAACTCTTCCATGCGTGCCTACGGTGCGAAGGTAGTTGAATACGGTCGTGACTTTGACGAAGCCAGAGAACGCATCGAAGAGATCTCTGGACAGCAAAAACTTCGTTACATACACTCCGCCAACGAACCGAAACTAATCGCCGGAGTTGGCACCTATGCACTAGAAATTTTCAAAGAACTTGACGAAATCAGTACCATCCTCGTACCGATTGGGGGTGGCAGCGGCGCAAGTGGCCTAGTGACGGTACGTCAAGGCCTTAAAGCCAAAACGCGTATTATCGGAGTTCAGTCCGAAAGGGCAGATGCGTTCGCACGTTCATGGAGAGGACCTCAGCGTGTGATTGGCGCAAAGGCCGACACCTTCGCTGAAGGTATAGCGACACGAGTTACTTTCGATCTCACGTTTGACATTTTAAAAAAAGAATTAGACGACGTTATCACGCTTAGTGAAAAAGACCTCAAAGAAGGAATCAGGCTTGCTCTTCGAACTACACATAACCTCGCTGAAGGCGCAGGAGCAGCCTCGCTCATCGCTGCCCTCAAACATCGCGATCAATTACGTAAAGGCAAAGTTGTAGCCATAATGACTGGCGGAAATATTGACACCGACACATTACGAAAGATACTCCGTGAAGAGTAATTACTAACCAGAAAATCGAAGGATCTTGCTGTCATTTTTTAACATGAGTATAGTCAAACATATGTCCGACAACATCGCACCAACCCCACAGATCGACCTAATCACAAAGTGGCTACGTGAGCGTGTGGCTGCAGCCAGTTCGGATGGTCTCCTGGTGGGTTTAAGTGGTGGGATCGATTCTGCTGTCGTCGTTCGACTCTGCCAACTCGCAATGCCGAAGGCGACTTATGGTGTCCTCATGCCTTGCCAAAGCGACCCTCGTGACGAATCTGACGCACGATTGCTAGCCGAACACTTCAGCTTGCCAATATTGAGTGTAGAACTTGGGCAAACTTACGAGCTTCTACTAAATTCTCTTCAAAAAGCCGTAAATCACCTGGCTACCCAAAGCGAAACTACACCTGCAGAAAATTCTCGCGAACAGTTATCACTAGCCAACATTAAACCACGACTCAGAATGACATCTCTGTATTTTGTAGCCAACCGCCTTAACTACCTGGTTGTCGGCACAGGGAACCGAAGCGAACTTACGATTGGTTATTTCACAAAGTACGGAGACGGCGGCGTAGATTTACTTCCTATCGGCAGATGTTCAAAGCGGGAAGTTTACGCTATAGCCGTCGAATTGGGGGTGCCTCAAACAATCCTCGATAAACCACCTAGTGCGGGACTCTGGCCTGGGCAAGTTGATGAAACAGAAATGGGATTTACGTACGACGAGCTCGAATCCTACCTCGAACACCGCCAAGAAAAACTCACAACAACTATCGTAACAAGAATCAAACAACTCTGGCGACAAAGCTCACACAAACGCTCAATGCCTCCGATCGCCGACATTGGCAAGTGAACCAACCTGAAGCACGCCACCCGTATAGCATGCAGACAATAGCAACCTGCTTGTTACGATTATGAAGGTTCCTAGTCTTTCTTTGCCGACTCAGAGTTCTTGTTGACACGGCGCACAGCTTCTACAATATGTCTGGCCGATATACCGTAACGATCAAGTACTTCATCAGACCGACCACTGCGAGGGATCTCTCTTACAGCAAGCCTTATGACCTTAACTCCCTCGCTCCCAACAGCCTCAGCGACAGCATCACCTAGACCGCCACTGGCATAGTGATCTTCAACAGTAAAAATAGTGTTTCGAGTTTCACGACTAGCCCGCAACAGGGTTCCCGCATCAATGGGTTGAACACTATAAGCATCAATGACGCGAACGCTCACCCCATCACTCTTAAGATCGTCATACGCTTGTAGCGACTCAAAAACCGTAACTCCTGCTGCCACGATCGTCGCAACATCATGATCGCTCTCACGTAAAACACACGACCCTCCAACTTTAAAATCCGTGCCCACATCGTAGATAACGGGTGTTTTGGGTCGAGTTGTACGAATATAGACCGGACCAGGCTGATACGCGGCACAAGCCACGAGACGTTCTGTGCTAATCGCATCACACGGGTATAGTACGGTGCAATTTGGAACGGCACGCATCATGGCAAGATCTTCGAGTGCCATCTGTGAAGGACCATCTTCACCTATCGAAACACCAGCATGAGAACCTGCAAGTTTAATATTGAGGTTACTAATGCCTGCCATGCGAACAAAATCTGAGGCACGACTCAAAAAACACGCAAATGAGGAAGGAAAAGCTATAGCCCCAAGACTCGCCATTCCCATAGCTGCACCTACCATAACCTGCTCAGCAATGAACATTTGATAAAACCGATCAGGATGAGCCAACTCAAACTTCTCACTGAATGTAGAGTTTTTAACGTCGGCGTCAAGTGCTACGATATTGGGGTCAGCAGTACCAAGAGCTGCCAAAACTCGACCGTAGGCTTCTCGCGTAGCTACTTGCTCGCCAAGCTTGTAACTCGGGGCAGGTAGGTCACGAGAATCAACTACATTTTGAGGCCCTGTGTCACGTCCAGTCGGACGCCTCACAATAGGTGGTTCTGACACTCCCGAATCGACAAGCTCTAGCTTGGCCTCCAACTCTGCGATAGCCTGATCAAGGTCAGGACCTTTCTTAACAGGCTTACCATGCCAGCCGGCCTTATCCTCCAAAAACGATACCCCTTT
>CAZQMT010000042.1:9944-15083 GCA_964594555.1 uncultured Vicinamibacterales bacterium | reverse complement strand
GTTGGCGAGTGTGTGTGAGCGCCATGGCGCGACGGTTGAGCGTCTGAACGTTGAATGGGGACGTGCCTGTGACCCCGAGGCTGTACGCCAAGCTCTGAGTTCTAATGGTGCAGATGTTGTTGCTGTAGTGCACGCTGAGACATCGACAGGTGTCTTAAACCCAATTAATCAGATCTGTCGTGAGGCTCGAACACATGGTGCGCTAACGATCGTTGATGCTGTAACGTCGCTTGGCGCGCATCCACTCGAGGTGGATCAATGGCAGGTTGATGCTTGCTATAGCTGTAGCCAGAAAGGTTTAGGAGGTCCTTCTGGGTTGGCACCACTGGCTTTTTCGCCTCGAGCACTGGAAGCACGGATTCAACCGAGAAGTTTCTATCTTGACCTCCAACTTATTGAAGACTACTGGTTACGTTACAAGTACCATCACACTATTTCAGCGCCCTTAATCTATGCACTTCATGAGTGCCTGCGCGCTGTTGAAGAGGAGGGCTTAGAATCACGGTGGGCTCGCCACCAACGTCATCATGGTGTTCTTGTGGAAGGGCTTCAGGCTATGGGTCTCGAGCTGCTTCCTCCGCAATCCGAGCGCCTCTGGACTCTCAACGCGATCAAGGTGCCGTCAGGGGTTAATGAGGCGGCAGTGCGCCAACACTTGCTCGAGGAGTTCAGCATGGAAGTGGGCTCTGGTCTTGGTCCTCTGGCTGGCCAGATCTGGCGAGTAGGCTTGATGGGTGACGGTTCAACGCGATCCTTGATCCTTTTGTTCCTGGCTGCTCTGGAGAGTGCACTTCGAGCGCAGGGCCATCAAGTATCCCCAGGAGCTGGTACAGCAGCAGCGGTGGATGCTCTATCAGCTGTTACAGTCTAAGAGAAGTAGTTAGGTTGAGGTACGGCTCGGTTAGGCCTGGGGTGTGAGTAGTTAAAGAAAGTCCTCCGGTAAGTTTCTACTGTACAGAGTTGATCCGCCGAGCACCGACGTAACGCTTTCCCCAATAATTACTCCGCAGATTCTCGATCCGCACGTGTCCTTCGCTGTTTGGGGCATGGATAAAATCGCCGTTTCCAAGCGCGATCCCCACGTGGGAGGCACCTGCTGTTACCGTCGAAAAGAAAATCAGATCGCCCGCTGTGAGCGGACCTCGATCGACATGTATACCTCGCTGGTACAAACTTGATACGGTACGTGGTAATTGGAAACCGTGCTGACCATAGACGTACTGCACGAAGCCACTGCAATCGAATCCACGAAGGTCGTTGCCCCCATGACGATACGGTGTTCCCCTGAGTGCTAACGCGGTTTCGGTAACTCTCCAACTTGGTGAGTCAGTTGGATTTTGAATACGTTCAATAATTTCATCTTGGGGTTCTGGGCTGGACTCCAATCTGGATTCCGGCCGCGGGGATACCTCAGGAAATGGTTTTGGTACTGCCAGATTACCACTTGCGCATCCGTTTATCAGGAGTGTCAAAGTGGTTAGTAACCATCGATGCTTCAACATTTTTTCCTACCATTTGTGCTATCGGCTTAGATTAACTAGTTGTGTAGTGCCCCCTGTAAAGTTTTGTAGAAATAGGGTTTATATGGATAGATTTTCTTGACAGTTCGGTCTGCCGTCATGATAAATTTGTTGTTATATGGAGCAGTCGCTCCTCCTTAACGCTACCTATGAACCGCTGAAAGTCGTGCACTGGCGGAGAGCGATCACCCTCTATTGCCAGGGGAAGTGCTCCAGAGATTTGGCGTGACTATCTTTACTGGAACGTTGAATTGGACACCTGATCGGGGGGTATGTACCTGACATTGACCAACACTCAGATTACAAGAATTCATCCGCGTCGAGCAATTCCCGGTGGGCGGATCATGGTCCAAGGTGCTTTCCAATTGGACCAACCGCGGTTGCCGGAGGTTCGTATTGGTGATGCTGTAGCACGGTTGGTGCAGGCATCATCACACGCGCTCTTGGTTCACGTCCCTGCTGACATTTCGGGGGGGCGCCACTCTGTTCAAGTAGAGGGAGTGCTGAGCGAGACGGATTTTCACCTCGATATAGGTGCCATTATAGCCACCGGGTTGCATCAGGTTGATAATCCTGTCTTTGACCGTGATGGTAATCTTTACGTTACCTACAGCGGAACACGTGGACAGCAGACTCCGATCTCCATTTTTCGCGTGAGGCGTGATGGATCACGTGAAGCCCTGGTGTCTAAGATCACGAATCCGACGTCGATGGCCTTTGATCCAGATGGTCAATTGCATGTAAGCAGTCGTTTCGACGGTACTGTTTATCGTGTCGATTCCAACGGAAAGTTTGAAGCGGTAGCTACCGAACTTGGTGTGGCGTGCGGAATTGTCTTCGATGATGAGGGCCAGTTATACGTTGGCGATCGCTCTGGCACGGTATTTCGTGTTGATGCTTCAGGGACAGCGACGACACTTGCATCTTTACCTGCGAGCGTGGCGGCATTTCACCTTGCCATGAGTCAGGATCACTGGCTATACGTCACGGGTCCCACTTTGGATCCATGTGATTCTGTCTATCGGATCGATCGTGAAGGTGTTATTGAAGAAGTGTGTACTCAGTTCGGGAGGCCGCAGGGATTAACCTTGGATGCTCAAGGCGTTCTCTACGTGATCGAGGCTCTTGCCGGAGCTAGTGGTCTCTATCGTGTGGGGGAGGATGGAGATCGCGCTCTTGTGCTTGCTGCACCTTCTCTCATTGGTGTCACCTTCGACCCGGATGGCAATATTATTGTGGCCTCCAACGACACGGTCTATCGATTCGATAGAAATTCTCATGATCTAAGTTAAGGTGTCCGCACACGTCGAGGCACGGTTAGGCATGCTAGAATGCTTGGTTGATCGAAGCCTCGAGGTAGCTGCAATGGAGATGTCGTCTGCTTGGATAGCCGCCCGCGGAGCCAGGGTACATAACCTCAAAAATATCGACGTCGACATCCCCCGAGAACGCCTTGTCGTTATTACTGGGCTTTCGGGGTCTGGAAAATCCTCGCTCGCATTCGACACTATTTATGCAGAAGGACAGCGTCGATATGTAGAATCTCTTTCGGCTTACGCCCGTCAATTTCTTGAGCAAATGGAGAAACCTGATGTTGATTTCATCGATGGTTTGTCGCCTGCTATTTCTATTGAACAGAAGACAACGGGTTCGAATCCAAGGTCAACGGTTGGTACCGTTACTGAGATCTACGATTATCTAAGGTTGTTGTTTGCTAACGTTGGTGTCCCACACTGTCATCTTTGCGGACGAGTAATTGCGTCGCAGTCGATCGACAGAATCGTTGACCTCGTTATGGGTGAGCCAAGTACAGAGCGAGTCAATGTGATGGCGCCGATAGTCAGGCGGCGTAAAGGAGAATTTAAGAAGGAGCTAGCCTCACTACGCACTCGCGGTTTCACCAAAGTTAGAATTGACGGGCAGGTTCGATCACTGGAAGACGATATTAAGCTCGACCGTAGACGAAATCACTCTATCGAAGTGGTTGTTGACCGTTTACTTGTGAGGTCTGGAGCTAAGCGACGGTTGACCGATGCAATTGACATTGCACTTCAGCTTGCGAATGACGTCGTTATAGTTAACACCATCGATCAAGGCGACCGTTTGTTTTCCTGCCGCTTGGCATGTGCCGCATGCGGGGTAAGTATCCCAGAAATAACGGCTCGTGTGTTCTCCTTCAATTCTCCCACGGGTGCTTGTCCGCGATGTCAAGGAATGGGCTCGATACACGATTTTGACCCGAAGCGGATCATTCCGGATTCGTCGAAAACGTTGCGTGAAGGGGCAATTTTCTCTTGGGCTAAGGGTGATCGTAAATTGGTTCGTGTTGCTCTCAATACACTAAGCCGAAACTTTGGTTTTAGTCTTGACACGCCATTTAGACGTTTACCAAAGAGTGTACGTGATTTGTTGCTGTTCGGCCCGGGTTCGTTGAGTAAGAAAGCTTCTAGTAGCCCCAAGAAGAAATCTCGAAATAGTCGACGTGTTGCTCGTGATCCCTACGGACGAGGATTCGAGGGAATCATACCGAATTTTCGTCGACGGTACGCGCACGGTACATGGACGGAGCGAGAGAGTTTGGAGGCATACCGAACTTTACGACAATGCGAAATGTGTGAAGGCGAGAGACTACGTCCAGAGAGTCGAGCGGTTCGGTTTAAGGATCGTACGATCTCCGAATACGTTCGTTTGTCAATTCATGAAACACTCAAAGTTTTAACAGCAGTCACTCTTACAGAACGGGAGCATCTAATTGCTGACCGAATTTTACGTGAGATTGTTGCACGACTTAGATTCCTAGAAGATGTGGGCGTCGGCTACTTAGCCTTGGACCGGAGAGCAGCCACGCTCTCTGGAGGAGAAGGACAACGTATTCGGCTCGCCACACAGATAGGATCAAGCTTAACTGGTGTGTTGTATGTCCTTGATGAACCATCGATTGGACTGCATCCTCGAGACAACCGTTTACTTCTTTCGACGTTGACACGACTTCGAGATCTTGGAAATACGGTAATGGTTGTTGAGCACGATGAAGAGACCATTAGGGCCTCAGATTACGTAGTTGATTTGGGGCCTGGTGCCGGTGAGCACGGTGGCCACGTGATCTTTCAGGGAACCCCAGAGGAACTTGTGAAGCACGGGAAAGAATCCTTAACGGCCCAGTTTTTAAGTGGACAGCGGATGATTGAGATGCCGTCTGAACGACGAACTTCCCTAAAAGGACAGCTTGTGATTCGCGGCGCGCGTGCCAACAATCTCAAGAGAATTGATGCAGCAATTCCCTTGGGTTTACTGACGGTTGTGACCGGCGTCAGCGGCTCTGGTAAATCTACTCTGGTTAATGACATTCTTTACAAGGCGTTAGCCAAGACTTTGTATCGTGCAGTAGCCGAGCCGAGTGAGCACTCTGGGATTGACGGGATAGAGTTGGTGGACAAAGTTGTCCAGATTGATCAGGCTCCACTCGGAAGAACGCCTCGGTCGAATCCAGCTACCTATACAGGAATTTTTACTTTCATCCGTGAACTTTTTTCAATGTTGCCGGAGAGTCGAGCACGGGGTTATCGACCTGGTCGCTTTTCTTTCAATATTAAGGGGGGTCGGTGTGAGACGTGTCGGG
>CAZQMT010000042.1:0-9934 GCA_964594555.1 uncultured Vicinamibacterales bacterium | reverse complement strand
GGGCGATGGTCTAATAGCCATTGAGATGCACTTCATGCCGAATATCTTCGTTACCTGTGAACATTGCAGGGGGCGTCGTTACAATCGTGAGACTTTGGAAATTAAGTATCGAGGTAAATCTATTGCTGAGATATTGGCCTTAACCGTAGACCAGGCCTTACAAGTTTTGGAGAATTCTCCACCGATTGCTAAGAAGTTACTGACACTGCAGGACGTTGGTTTAGGGTATATCCAACTGGGGCAATCTGCTACGACACTGAGTGGAGGTGAGGCGCAACGCGTGAAGCTTGCAAAAGAGTTATCCAGACGTGGGACGGGGCGTGCGCTCTATATTTTGGACGAACCGACGACGGGTCTCCACTTCGAAGACACTCGGAAGTTGTTACAAGTACTTAACAAGCTGGTTGATCAAGGTAATAGTGTGGTTGTCATCGAACATAATCTCGACATCATAAAGTGTGCCGATCACGTCATTGATCTCGGTCCTGAAGGAGGGAACAGTGGTGGTTCGATTGTGGCCGAGGGGTCTCCGGAGTATGTCGCAACACAGGAGGCATCTTTTACAGGAATGTGCCTGAAGGCGATTCTAGGACCGTTTAAAGGACAGCGCATTAGCCACACTTTTCCTGTGATATGATGTCCCCGATTTGGGCTAGGTGTTGTCAAAACGCTGTAACTCTGTTCTACTGTTGGACTTGAGGAAGGTTTTTCACGAAGAGAATGCTTTCTGTGCGCGTCTCTTTGTGCTGTTGGGTTTTTTGAATATGGGAGAGAGAATAGTCGATCGGTGGGGCAGGGCTTGCCTACATTACTGAGTTGGTTTTCGGCAGTTTAGGAATTTTGAGGTCCTAAAAACTATTCTTACACTGGTGTTTGCCATGGTTCAGCAACAGACGCTACGTCGGACGGTCTCGTGTTCAGGTATTGGTCTTCACAGTGGGCGGAAGGTTATGCTCAGGTTGAAGCCAGCGCCAGCTAATCACGGCATTCGTTTTCGTCGTACTGATCTTGGTGGGACGGAGGTTTGCGCCTCAGTCAATAACTTAGCTGGTGTTCAGTACGCCACGAGTATTTCGAGTGGTTCAGCCGAAATTGATACTGTCGAGCATCTTCTTGCAGCGTTAAGCAGTCTCTCTATTGATAATGTTTCCATAGAACTAGATCGTGGTGAAGTGCCGATTATGGACGGCAGTGCAGCCCCCTTTGTCTATCTCATCAATGAGGCGGGAATAAAGCAATTACCGACTGCTCGCCGCTACGCCAAAGTGCATCGGCGCCTTTCTCTTTCTCGGGGCGACAAGCGGATTGATTTGTATCCTGCAGACTGTTTTAAGGTGAGCTACAGCATTAGTTTCGATCATCCGTTACTGCGGTATCAGTCTCGCACGATAGAAATCTCAGGGGATACTTTCGTTGAAGAAATCGCGCCTGCTCGGACTTTCGGTTTTCTGAAAGAGGTCGAAATGTTGCGTCAAAAAGGGTTGGCGCTTGGCGGTTCACTCGACAACGCGGTTGTCGTTGGCGAAACGGGTATTCTTAATAGCTCTCTTCGATTCACTGACGAATTTGTTCGCCACAAGATTCTTGACGTCATCGGAGACCTATCGCTTATCGGGTATCCACTACTCGGGCACGTGGTGGTACACCGAGGCGGCCATGGCCTGCACACTGCGTTCGCCGCCAAGATTTTGGCTGAGCAGGACGCTTTAGAGATCGTTGAGTCACCGTCAGTGGGTGACGTAGCTTCTGAAACGGTACCCTCTAGCGTTACTCCGGATCTTGCACGCTAGTAGCCTTTGCCATCTACATAACTCATAGTTATTGTCTAGGCTGTCTGGCCTCAGTCGCATGTTGGGTATTGTTAAAGCGGTAGCCGGCCTAGACCAACGATAGTCTCAATTTGGCTACCCCCTACCGAGTTTGGATGGCAGACTACCGTCCGCGAGACAACTCGGCTTAAAATTACCTTACCGTGATGGTATGACACGGAGAACTCACGCTGGTTTGACCATGAATAGCTTTCGTCGAGATAGTGCAACGTTCACGTGTGATGGGATTCCCATAGCGACCATCGTTGAAAAATTGGGGACGCCTACTTATGTGTACTCTGCCGCTGAAATCGAGTCCCGTTTCCGATTAATTGACACGGCCTTTGGTTCACACCCGCACGCTATTCATTATGCTATGAAAGCGAATTCTTCACTGGCACTTATTCAATTACTTCATCGTCTTGGTTCGGCGGTTGATGCCAATTCTGGAGGAGAAATTGAACTTGCCTTACGCGCAGGTTTTGTACCTCAAGAAATTATCTTTACGGGAGTGGGGAAGACGACAGATGAACTAAAGTTAGCAGTCCAACTTGGTGTTAAAGCGATTAATGCTGAGTCAGAGGGTGAACTTCAACGTATTGCGAAAACCGCTAAAAAACAGGGCAAGATCGCACGAGTGGCACTAAGAGTGAACCCAGACATTGATGCCAAAAGTCATCCTCATATTTCGACAGGGCTCAGAAGTAACAAGTTTGGTATCGGGATCCACCAAATCATGGAAGTCTGTCGGAAGGTAAGTACTCGTGACAGTTTGGCTCTCGTCGGTCTCCATGTACACGTTGGATCACAAATCCTCGATCTTAATCCTTTGAAACGAGCCACGAAGATGCTTGTAGACCTCGCTGAGGAACTCAGAGCTATGGGCATTACCTTAGAACACTTGGACATCGGCGGAGGACTGGGTATCTCGTACGATGGCCAAGATGCACCAACCGCCAGTGAGTATGCTGAGGGAGTTCTTGAAGTGACGAAGAACTCCGGCATGTCGTTAATTCTCGAACCGGGTAGGGCAATTGTAGGACCGGCTGGTGTGTTGGTGACACGCGTTGTAGATGTTAAGCCTCAGCCTGGTGGGCGATGGTTTGTAGTTGTGGATGCCGGCATGACCGAACTTATTCGGCCTGCTCTCTACGATGCGTATCACCGCATAGAAATGCTGTCAGCACCCTTTGGACCTGAGGTTGTATGCGATATCGTTGGGCCGGTTTGTGAAACCAGCGACGTAGTGGGTTTGAATCGCATGATGCCGCTACCTGAAGTTGGAGACTTGTTAGTTGTTCGAGATACAGGTGCTTACGGAGCAGCGATGTCTTCCAATTACAATCGCCGTCCGATGGCGCCAGAGGTGTTGGTAGAGAATGGTGGTTGGCGAGTCATTCGCCGTCGTCAGAGGATTGAAGACATTCTGGTTTGTGAGAGCCAATAGTTACAAAAATGGTTTTACCGTTTATAAGGTCTAAATGAGATGCTGATTGTATTTGAGGGACTCGATCAAAGCGGTAAAGAGACACAAGCTAAGCTTTTGAGAGACCGGTTGCGTGAGAAACTATGCAAAGCGCGACTGGTTTCGTTTCCTGACTATGGAACGCCGATTGGTGAAGAACTTGCGAGAGCGCTGCAAGGAGAGCGTGAGTATTCACCCGAGGTGATGCAATTATTGTACATTGCCAATCGTCATGAACGGAAGGCGGATCTTATTCGTTGGCTAGAAGGTGGGCTTGTACTGGTTTGTGATCGGTACATCGCATCGAGCATCGCTTATGGTGAGGCGCACGGTTTAGATCCAGTCTGGCTTGGTGAAGTACAGCGGTTTCTACCGACGGCTGATCTTACTATTATGCTGGACATTCCTCCGGAGATAGCGGCAAATCGAAAGGTTGTCGACAGAGACCGTTTCGAGAGGGACCTCAGGCTATTGTCTAGAGCGAGAGATAGTTACCATCGACAGGCCAATCAGCCTGGCTGGGTGGTAATTGATGGCGATCGATCAAAGAATGAGATTGCGGATGATGTCGCTACTCATGTAGCTTCACGACTTGAGTTGCCGTGAGTCTCACGAATGACAAACAGCTCGTGCTGTCAGAACCTTCGACCACTAACCAGTGGTGATCTGAGTGATCAAATGTAGTTTGTTGCGCCTGTTTTTGTCTACAGGTTGTTTATATCGCTCGTCAGGTCAGACTCTGAGATGGTGACAGGTTTTGCGCGTCCCCAGAGGCGCTCGAGACTATAGAATTCTCGGTATTCCGGAACAAAGACGTGAACAACAAAATCGAAATAGTCAAGTAGTATCCAGTCCGCCCTAGTAGAACCTTCTACATGCTTCGGCTTCACTTGCTGCGAAACGAGTGCATGTTCGACAGCGTCGGCAACGGCTTTTACTTGGCGACAGCTACGTCCAGAGCAAATAACGAACCAATCTGTAAACGCCGATGAGTCACGAAGGTCGAGTACAAGTAAATCGTTTGCATTTTTTTCATGAGCGACGCGTGTGGCTCGTTGTACCTCGATGGGTAATTGATCGTAAGTCACCGGATTAGCAGGCTCTTGGATGTTCATAACATTATCCTTGTACAGTGGGACGCTCAAGATAAAGACCGTGGCGGTGAATGTAAGCGGCGACTTCGTCTGGGACAAGCCCACTAATTGACTTGCCGGTTGTTAGCCGCCTCCGAATTTCAGTTGATGAAACGTCGGTGGTTGGTGTTTCAATGATGAATATAGACGTTGTTTTGGTTGAAGCTTTTGGCGGGACAGTCTCATGAGTGCCACTAAGGTTTGACTCTGGGTTAATCCACCGGATCTTATCTGATAGTTCAGGAAAGCGTGTTGTAATTTCGTTTAGTTGATGACCTGGTCGTGAGATCACGACGAACTGACACTGTTCTAAAATCTTTGGATAGCCTTTCCAACTTGCAATATCCAAGAAGGCATCGACACCGACAATAAAGAAAAGTTCGAATCGACCATAACCCTCTTGGTGTAATCGGTCAATAGTAAGTGATGTGTATGAAGGTCCAGCAGTTTTGAGTTCCAGATCAGAGACACGAAGATGTTTGTCATTAAGAGCCGCAAGAGCGACCATCGTAGATCGGTGATGGGCTGAAACTTTTGGTTTAGTAAAACGATGGGGAGGAATACAACTTGGCACTAGCAAAATTTTGTCGAGGCTAAGAATTTGGCGAGCAGCATTTGCTACATCGAGATGTCCTTGATGGATGGGATCAAACGTTCCGCCCAAAACTCCGGTAAGAGTACGGTTGGTCATTCGGTTGTGGAAGCGGAGAGTGAGGCATTTTCGTCACGTGGCATTGTGGTGATGATTTGCCAAATCGCTTCGAGCAATTCCCCAACGCCTTCGCCAGTAACAGCAGAAATGGGAAAGACCGAGATGGAGTGTCCTGTAACGTGCTGAGTGAGATGCGTCAATCGTGCTGGTTCATCGAGTACGTCAACTTTATTGGCGGCCGTCAGACGTGGTTTGTTGGCTAAGGCCGATGGTTGTTTTTCTTCACCGGAGTAGAGGTCAAGCTCGGCCTGTAAGATGTCGAAATCGGTGCTTGGTTCTCTACCCGAGAAAGAGGAAACATCAATGACGTGAACAAGGACCTTGGTCCGTTCGAGATGACCCAGGAATCGGTCTCCTAAGCCATGTCCGTCGTGTGCTCCTTTAATCAAACCTGGTACATCTGCAACTACAAAGCTGCGATCATCGCTCAACTCTACTACTCCAAGATTTGGAGTGAGAGTTGTGAATGGGTAATTAGCGATTTTAGGTTTCGCGGAAGAAATTCTTGAAATAAGAGTTGATTTTCCAGCATTCGGAAACCCCACAAGACCAACATCTGCCAATAATTTTAGACGAAGATGTAATTGTAATGATTCTCCGGGTTGTCCGGATTCAGTTCGGCGGGGTGCCCTATTGGTTGCTGTGGCAAAGCGAGCGTTGCCTCGGCCCCCCTGACCACCTTGGCCGACGCAAACACGTTGACCGGCGCTTGTAAGGTCAGCCAGTTGCACGGGGCCTTCGTCAGTTACGCGATAGACGACCGTGCCAATGGGGACTTCGACTTTGAGGTCTTTTCCACTCCGACCAGTCTTGTTGGCTCCTTGGCCGTGCGAACCGCGCTTAGCTTGAAACTGAGGATGAAAACGGAAACTCACCAGGGTATTGAGGTGGGTACTAGCGACTAGAAAAATTGATCCTCCTGTCCCGCCATCACCCCCATCTGGTCCACCACGAGCTACATGCTTCTCGCGCCTAAAACTCAGGCAGCCGTCACCTCCATCACCGGCGACAACCTCGACGTCCGCTTCGTCGACGAACATACCAACTGGATCAGAACCGTGGGTACATGGAAGGGATTAACATCAAATTGGCCCCAGAAAATTTGACGACAGTGAATCAATCCTCGAGAGGGAGCACGCTGATTGAACGACCTCGTGAACCATGATCTGCGAAATGTACACGGCCAGCGACTTTAGCGAACAGGGTGTCGTCTTTTCCCAGGCCGCCATTAGAACCAGGCTTAAAGCGTCTACCGCGCTGTCGTACAAGGATCGTCCCGCCCGAGACCAAGTTTCCGTCGAACCGCTTAACTCCCAGCCGCTGTGATTGGCTATCGCGGCCATTACGTGAGCTACCCTGCCCTTTTTTATGTGCCATGGCTTGGATTTTTCTCTAGAGAAGGATTTCCTTGACGTGGACTCTGGTCAGTTGCGTGCGATGACCTTTGGTACGCCGCATGCCTTTCCGGCGTTTTCTTTTAAAAACCCGAATCTTTGGACCTTTAGTTTCGCCCTGCAGAATGCCGATGACGCGGGCATCTGGTACGAATGGGGTGCCGGCGAAAACATCGCCACTGTCTTTCTCGACGAATAGTACACGCTCGAAAACAATCTCTTCGCCTAGTTGGCCAGGCTGACGATCAATAATCACACTTGCACCTGGTTCCACCTTCACTTGGTGACCACCGGCTTCAATAATTGCGTACACTGACGTACTCCTTAATCTTACGAACTTAGAGATTACAACGAACGCTAGCTATCGCGTTTACTCCCCGTCCACCCAGCAGAGCAAGACACCATCTTATCATTACCGTTAACGTGGTGTGAAGGGTTCGCTGTTAAGTCCGCGCCAGTGTTCATCTAAGCAGAATGCGTGTTCCACTTATTTTCTGAGAACTGAGAGTAGATAAAAAACTTGGCAAAAGTCGATCGGCTAGCTCGAAGTAGGAAGATAGAGGTGAGGTGCGCCTCGAGATATTATAGAGAATTTCCTCGCGAAATGACTCGGAATATAGTGTGGCACCTGTCCGACCATCGATGAAGATGAACTTCGGACGAAGAATAAATCCCCGTCGCTCGCTGTAGGTCCTGACAGGTACGACTTGTCGGCGTCCAAAAGAATCATAGGTTTCTTGTTCGCGAGTTACGAATCCAGATCGTGAGTGCGGAGTGAAAAGCACCGTGCCTGTTACAATCAAGGGGTTTTGGTGTTCCTCGCCGAGTCGCCTCCAGTAATCCGTGTTTGAAAAAATCCTCTCGAACAATTCGAGGTCACGTTCATTGCTAATCTCTTCGGGCAGTTGCTCTGGTTGGAATTCTGTCTCGTTCTCGTTGACATTGGCTTGTCGCACTACGATTTCGGCCAAGGCTAAGACGTCTGCTTCGAGAACCTCGAGATCAGAATTGTTGCGCAGTTGGCTTCGTAGTAGCCGAACTGTTTCTCGATTTGCATCGATGTCTTCAAGGCCTCCAGCAACAAATCCAGCGACGAGGACCCGCGAGAAAGTGGAAACATCGAGCTTCGACTGAATAGGAGTTTCGATCGGCACCTCATAGAAACTCGTGCACGATACAGTTGCCAAAGCGACGAAGATGGTACTAGCGATCGCTTTCATAATTTCTACGATCATCGATCTCACTGAAAAGATCGAAATTCTCTTGAATGATTAAATTTCCGGGATCAAGCTCTGTCGCACGTTCGTAAGCTTTTCGAGCTTTTTCGAATTTTCCTTGTTGCTCATAAGCGATAGCCAGGTTGTTATGAGCACTGGCATAATCTGGGTCGAGCTCGATGGCACGTTGCCAACGGTAGATAGCCTCGTTCCAAAGTCCCTTTTGGGCGACCTTGATACCGAATTCGACTTGTTGTTTGGCATCTGACCGTACGTCGGCCAATGTTGTTGATAAGAAGAAGACGGTGACAAAGACCGCTAACAACGCCAATTTTATTTTCATTAGTTTAGGGCTTTAACCGGATCCTCACTATAGCTACTAGCGCGCGAGCTACGCAACTTTTCTTTCAGACACCATACTGCGTTGCCGTCGCTAGTCCTTCAGACACCGTTTTACAGAACAGATTGTTACTTTTGATCTTATTGCGGAAAAATATAGATTTTAAAAAATAGGGCAAAGATTGTGGAGCTATTGGACGATACCTTAGGGAGTAGGCTTTAATAGCCTAAGGAGGATTTTTCAGACAAAAATATCAGGAAAATACGTGAAATTGGTTATACGACCTAAAATAATTCTTTCGGTAATTCAGTAAATTTGGCCGCCGTAAAACCTTTTGGGGTAAGGGAGATTCGTGTCATAACCACGAAAGTGATAACGTAGTTTTAGCTTCTTCGGTAACGAGTTGTCGTTTTTTATGCAAAATCAACAATATGGCGAAAGCATTAGTAATAGTTGAGTCACCGGCTAAGGCCAAGACGATCAGCAAATATCTCGGGAAGGACTATAAGGTCAAAGCATCGGTGGGTCATGTACGAGATTTACCGAAGTCCCCTAAGAAAGTTTCTAAGGATGGCCGTCGGTTGGATGAGGGAATTGACACAAACAACGGTTTTCTTCTCGATTACGAAGTCACCAATGAAAAAGTTATAAAAGAGTTGAAAGCCGATGCAAAGGGTGTTGACGAAATTTATATCGCAACAGACCCTGACCGAGAAGGCGAAGCAATCGCATGGCATTTGGCCGAACTACTTGGTACCAAACGAAAGAAACAAAAAATTGGTCGGCTTGTTTTTAACGAGATTACGAAACGAGCGGTTTTGGAGGCCCTCGACAACGTTGGAGAAATCAACCATCGCATGGTTGATGCCCAACAGGCTCGTCGGGCTGTCGACCGGCTTGTTGGCTACAAGTTAAGCAGGTTATTTTGGACCAAAGTCAAACGAGGACTAAGTGCAGGTCGTGTTCAATCGGTCGCTTTAAGATTGATATGTGACCGCGAGGATGCGATTGATGCGTTTCAGTCTGAAGAGTATTGGCATGTGTTCGCTCAGCTTGCCAGCAGTTCGCCGCCAGAATTCCAGGCCAAACTTACTAAGAAAGGTAAGAACGCTATCAAGATTGGAAACGAAGCGCAGGCAAACGCGATACTGGCAGACCTTGAAAAGTCTCAATTTAGTGTTAGTTCTCTTTCCACGAAAGACCGAAAGAAGTCGGCAGTTCCCACTTTTATAACGAGCAAGTTACAACAGGCGTCTCGGTCACCAGTGCGAAAAACGATGATGGTGGCGCAGCAATTGTATGAAGGTATTGAGTTGCCTGGGGCAGGTGTAGTCGGTCTCATTACGTACATGCGAACTGATTCGACAAGGGTGTCAGACCAGGCCATTGGAGATGTGCGTGATCTCATCCGGAAAACATATGGAGAGGAGTTTGTTCCGGAAACTCCAATTAAATATAAGACGAAGAAGGATGTGCAGGATGCTCATGAAGCAATCCGTCCGACTTCGACCACATATGATCCAGAAACTGTTCGACCGCACTTAACGAATGATCAGTACTACCTCTACCGCTTGATTTGGAATCGATTTGTTGCATCGCAGATGCCGCCTGCAATTTTTGACGATACTACTGTAGATGTATCAACCGGTGAGTACTTATTACGTGCCAAAGGATCGGTACCAAAATTTAGTGGCTGGATGGCTGCTTATGGAAAAGATACGTCGCAAGGGGATGCCGAGAAGTCTGCACCGTCATTGGAAAATGAATCTCGCGATGGAAGTGGGTTATTACCAACCCTCCGTGAGGGCGATGTACTCACAGTCAAGAAATTGACTCCAGAGCAGAAGTTTACGCAGCCACCCTCG
>CAZQMT010000041.1:14133-15509 GCA_964594555.1 uncultured Vicinamibacterales bacterium | reverse complement strand
GGATAGTCAAGCTTCTCGAAACCACCGCGTGCAGCTCTCTCCCACTCGGCTTCAGTGGGCAACCGCTTACCCACCCAAGCACAGTACGCCGAAGCTTCTCTCCATGTGACGTTGTAAACGGGGTGTCGCATTTTATCGGAAGAAACAGACCGATCGTTCCAGTGGTAAGGAGCCTCAACTCCATTCTTTACGACAAAACGCACATAGTCCGCGTTTGTTACTTCATGAATATCCATATAAAAAGCATTGAGATCGACGAGATGAAGAGGACGATCGTCAGTACGATCACGAGCCAACCAACCGATTTCCTCTCCAAGATACAAACGAGCACGCCCCATCCAAAAGTGACCAGAGGGTATGAGTACCATCCCTGACACCGCCTGCTCATCCTTAGTTGAGGTCTGAGGGGAATCTAACTGAGCGACCGAAACACCAGATGTTAAGAGAACAAGAGCAGCTATCAAAAACATCCGTCGAAACGTCATCGAAACCAGTAACGATATAGAATTATGGGTAAAGCCTGTCACCGCTAAACAAAAAGTGCTCGGATATCTTCGTTCACCATCATCATGGAACCACCAAGGTTGACGGTATCAACATACATATATTCTCGCCCCGAAGGAGTATTTTTTACTGACTTTTTCCAGTCAATACCGAGTGCCGAGTAAATCGTGGCTGCAGTATTGTCCATAAATGGTTGGCCAGGATGACCCCAGCCAGCATCAATGACCTTGCCACCATCCTTGTCAGTCTCACCAATAATCCGACCACCAATCACACCCCCACCCGCATAGAGGCCAGCATAAGCAGTCTCATAATGGTCTCGTCCTCCAACAGGATTCATCTCAGGCGTTCGTCCAAATTCACTTTGTGCCACAATCAGCGTCTCATCGAGTAGGGACTTGCCCACTACGCTACCCGGCATCGCAGATAAGTCTCTAATTAAGCTAACCAAGCCCTTATCTAACCGCGTGCAAGTCCGATAATGGTTCCACTCCTTGCTCCGATCTAATATACCACTGTGATTGTCCCAACTATCACCATCATAGATGTAGACGAAACGAGTCCCTGCATCTGCTGCGATTAATTTTTTAGCCAGGACACACCCAAGACCGAACTCGTCATCACCGTAACTCTCTCTCTCGTCTACAGTCGCATTAAAAACGCTGGGCCACCGAGGGTCAGTCAGAACTCCGTAAGCCTCCTGATAGAAGGTACGGTACTCGGAGCTTTTCCGTCCAAGCGAAGCGCGTTCGACTTCAGATACTTCAGCCAACTGTGTAAGCAGTCGCCACCGCTCTTCTAGAACCTTGTTCGCCCCACCCCTGTCCCCACCGAAAGCTTCAAAACCCGTCATGGGATCGAGGTCGAGACCG
>CAZQMT010000041.1:11374-14112 GCA_964594555.1 uncultured Vicinamibacterales bacterium | reverse complement strand
AACCACATCCGATAGATCCGGCCCGCGCCTTCGTCAAGTTGGTGCTCACATAAGTCGGGAACGTATCTGAATCTCGACGAAACGGCTCAAGTTCGTGAGCAATAACACTTCCAAAAGCGGGGATCTCTCGAGCAATCGCTACGTTAAGAGCCCTGCTCGTTTGGGTGTGATACTGACCGTTAAAGTGAATCAGTTCGGGAGCCCGCATCGAACGCACAATACCGACGCGATGCATCTCTTGGGACAACTGCGGAAAGAGTGTTCGCGACATGTAAAGACCTGGCCTAACTTCTGTGACATCCAGGTCCTTTGGCGTGTAAGCCGTCTCCTTAAAATCCCAACAGTCCATCGGGCTGATAGCTCCACCCAACTCAATAAAGATACAGTTCCGTGCCGTTCCGAGTGGATTCGCCTTGCCCGTTGCGTGGACCTCCAACGGCCAAACAGACTGGCTGACCCAACTTCCGGCAAGTGCTAACCCGCCCCACTTGAGCACTTCACGCCGAGTCGGGATCACATCCGAAAGGCGTCGATCCATTCCAATCTCCTATCTGTCAAGAAACAACAAAAATACGAAGGCTCTAGGCAAGACATACGTCAGGTAGTAACCCTTAGTGATTTACGAGAAACTCCGGACCATTCAGTAACGCCCATTGTAAATTCTCAGCGCCAGCTTTCCGATCGGCCTGAAGGGTTGTCAGCGCTAATTCCTGTTCTTCTAATGTAGGCCATCGAGCTAGCGAGGCCAGGAAAAGTTCTTCAACGATCTCGGTATTGCTACGATCCGACTCAACCAACCGCTGCACGCGACTGTCATTCTCGGCTAGCACGCGATCGTTCACTACCTCAGATTTCATCATAAGCATCGCCTGCAACGCTGAGGCCCTATTACCAACTGGAGCTGGCGTCATACGATTACTCTGAAAGAAACTCGACATCAACGCCACCGCAGCAGGTCCTCCACTCGCATCTACCCCTCGACGTCGACCAATATCTTGAGGCCCTGATACAGTTTTTACTCTCTCTGCGACAGACCCAGTGTAAGGAAAGGCCGCGGGGACACCTGTCGCCACCGTGATCGTATCAACAACTTCAGGTCCGGTTAGGACACGCACATATTTTCGTGCGTAGTAGTTAATGTAATCGTCGTCCCACTTACTGGGAAAACGGGCAGAAAGCTGATACGCACTCGACTCCATAATCGTTGTAATCAACCGGTGAATACTAAAACCATTGTCTCGAAAGTTCTGAGCTAACGCCTCCATTAGTTCTGGATTCGTCGGCTGAATTGTCCAGGGAGCCGGAGGCGGATTTTCTGGATCGATTCGATATAGATCGAAAGCATTGTAGGGCTCAACAAACGCGACCGTCATGAGCTTGCCCCACACAAGATTCACTGTCGCACGCGAGAACTGCGGATGGCTCGTAATCATCCTTGCCAATTCCTCACGGTGGTTGAACCCTGGCCGTGGACGCTCTCCCGTTAGTAAGAAGGCCGGCTCGTAGGACTCACCCTCTAGTCGAGGAAAACGATTCTCACTCATCGTCGCAAACGGAGCGTCGTCAGCAGTATCGTAGCCTTTCCCAAAATCGTCGTAGTAATAATTCCGAACCGCGTTCTTAGCCTTATCGTCCCAGTGACCTAAAATTCGAGTTTTTCCTAAGAATGCAGACTGACGATAGAATTCCTCACGCGTACGATCAGTCAGATAAAGATTCACTTCCTCAAGATGATCAGCACCATCATGGCACGAGAAGCAGGAAGTATTCAGGCCGAGAAAGACACGATTAATGTCAACGTTAACCTGGTCAAGCGCATCGAGACGATTGTGCATCGTGTAATCATCTGGACTCATAACCAAGCGGCTCTTGATCTGATTCGAACGGGCAAGAAAAGCAAGGGCTGGAATCGTACCGTGCACTTTCGTCGAAGGAGTAAGCAAATCGTAAACAATTTGATCGTAAGGCCTATCGATCCGAAGAGCCTCTTTAAACCAGTAATGAAAAGCACGCCGCCCACTGCCAGCTTCACTAGCCAACCTAAACAAATCACCCCAGAACCAAGACCATTGCTCGGCAAAAACCTCCGTGCCGATCAGTGATTCGATGAGCTTGCTACGCTTCGCTTGATCAGAATTCGAAACAAATGCTCTGACCTCCTCCGGAGTAGGAGGCAAACCAGTCAAGTCAAGATACGCACGACGGATGAAAACCTGATCAGTCGCCAGGCTCGCGTGCGGGACACCATCCTTCTCGATACGATCGAAGATAATATCGTCAATGAAATTCCGGCGCTGAACATCACCACTCACATCGGCCGTAATAGGGACATCCCCCATCACGTCCTCAGTCAGTCGTGCTGCCTCCTTACCTCTGTCCTCGATGGACTGAAGCATCTCCTGATGAGCGACGTCAACTTGATCTTGGGATTGACTGGTCTTTCTAGTGCTCACGGATGACTGCTGTGCCTGCAGCGCGAAAGAACCCAAAAAGCACACAGCGACCCCCCCCAGAACGAACCTCACGGGCGAACCTGCGTGACCACTAGTCATACTTAAAACCTCATCGAACGTTAAAATAAACCCCGCCAGAGGCGCCACCCGCCCCTGATCGGATACACGCCGATCGCACTTAGCCTACGCCTCTAGGCCTCTGAGTGTCAAGAAATCGTCACACCACGCCTTTGACTGGCACCAAAGTTACCTACGTAACTGTTCTAAATCACACCAGCTTGCAAT
>CAZQMT010000041.1:10369-11364 GCA_964594555.1 uncultured Vicinamibacterales bacterium | reverse complement strand
CAGCTCAAACAGTGTACAAACTACCCATTACTCACGCTTCATACTTCTACTTTCGTCTCACCTACAATATCATTCCAACTCGACAACTCAGACATAGCCGCTCCAACACCACTCCCCAATTTTAACGACCATCCAAGATCAACCAGGGTACGCTCAAGAACTGCCAGCTGAGCTGCAAGATACGCCGGATGAGCGACCATACCCATATGTCCAAGTCTGAACAATTTACCGGCTAGTTCACCGTAAGCACCAGAAATCATAAGACCATACCGAGCACGCATATGTCCGCGCAATTTCGAATCCTCAATACCATCTGGCACAACAACACCGGTAACGGCAGATCCTGCAATCTCAGGACGGTCCACCCACAGCTTTAGGCCGATGGCCTCCACCGCCAAGCGACAAGCTCTGGCAATCAACGAGTGACGGGCCGCGCATCGATCCATCCCTTCACTAAGGACCTGTTTTAAAACTGACTCAAGTCCATAGATTTCACTCACAGATGGTGTATAGGGAAAGGTTCGTTTCTCGATCCACGTATCTTTCCAGTCAAGAATTGACAGAAAACTACCTCGCAGCGGATTTCGACGGGCTTCCATCACTTTCCACGCTTCTGGACTCACTGCCATGAGCGATAGACCTGGTGTGCCACCCAAACATTTTTGTGGGCCGGCCACAACAACATCTATACCCCATTCCTCTAACCGTAAAGGTTCAGCACCAAAACCCGCGACCGTATCAACAATGGTTACAACATCATAATCTTTGGCGATCGAACAAATCTCTCGAACGGGATTAACCGTAGTCGATGGCGTCTCAGAATGCACAACTGACAGAAATTTAATTTCAGGATGTTGTTCCAGCTCACGTCGCACATCATCAGGATCTAGAGATTCGTTATAGGGCACAGCCAGTTCGATAGTCTCACCACCGTAACGCTCAATAAACGACTCATACCCCTTACCAAAAACACCAGATACGAGATTAAGCACCTT
>CAZQMT010000041.1:1346-10359 GCA_964594555.1 uncultured Vicinamibacterales bacterium | reverse complement strand
CCTCGCCTTGCATGATCACCACATCATGCTGAGTTCGAAAAGCCTGCTGAAGCAACTGACAAGTTTGACTAAATATCTCTATAAACGCGGGATCGTAGTGGTACAAAATCGGCCGAGCTTGATCGCGCAAGGTCTGCGTATTCACCTCAACTGGCCCACCCGCAAAAGTCAGAACCGGCCCCATTGTCATATCCACCCCTCTTTACCCCACGATTAGAAACCCAGACACACTATTCTCTCTTGTCGCCAGACCTTAATCTCACAAGTCCAAGGACCATGTCTAAAGTTGGCGTAGGTACACCCACCAACCCTCCCATCTCAACCACCGAACCAACCAGCGCATCAATCTCCATCTTCCTACCCATCTCTAGGTCTTGCAACATTGAGGTCTTGTGATCGCCAACAGCGGCTGCCCACTCGATTCGTTTGTCAACATCCACCGAAAATTTAATGCCAAACTTTTCACCAACTAACTGTGCCTCGATCATTAAACTTCGAATAACAGCCCGAACCGCAGTGTCATCCGTAATCTCTTTCAATGTGGAGTGCGTTAAAACACTGATGGGATTAAAAGCAACGTTCCCCCATAGCTTTAGCCAAATGTCATCACGAATACGCTGTCGGATCGGCGCTTTAAAACCGGAAGCAGTCAACGCCTTAGCCAGTGCTACAACTCGAGGAGACTTAGAACCATCAGGCTCCCCGACCATCATTCTGTTGCCATGTAAATGGCGCACAACGCCAGGCCTAGTGATCTCACAGGAAGGATAAACAACAGTTCCGATTGCCCTTTTCGGATTAATCGTTTTCCAAATACGCCCATCAGGATCAATCGTCTCCAAGTGTACGCTCTTAACCGCACAATCAGCCCCATAGAAATACCACCAAGGAATACCATTCTGCATTGTTACAACAGCGGTTTCTGGACCAAGTAAAGGCAACATCTGATCAGCAATCTCTGAAAACGAGTGCGACTTGAGAGTGATGAAGACGTAGTCTTGTTCGGTAAGATCTGAGGGGTTATCAGTACAAGCTACATGCGCGACCCTCTGCTGGTTCCCGCTGAGCAAAGTCAGCCCGTTCTTTCGCATCGCCTCCAGCTGAGGGCCTCGCGCTATGACAGTCACGTCAACACCAGCTAGTGCTAATTCTACGGCGAGATAACCACCAATCGATCCAGCACCGTACACACAGATCTTCACGCTAACCCCAGCTTCTGAGCCAAACCAATTCTTTGAACCTTACCGGTCGGTCCCTTCGGAATTTCATTCAAAAAAACAACTTGTCGTGGAACTTTAAAATCAGCCAAGCGATGGCTTACGAATTCCTTGAGCTCACTCTTTGAGACCGAAAGCCCCGTCTCCAGTACAAGTGCAGCACCGATCTCTTCGCCTAATTTTTTATGTGGTATCGCGAAAGTAACTGCCTGAAGTACAGCCGGATGATCGAGTAACACTTCATCAACTTCACGCGGTGAAATTTTCTCACCACCACGATTGATAATTTCTTTCAAACGTCCGGTTAGGCGTAAATAACCCTCTTCATCGATTACCCCCTGATCTCCGGTACGAAACCAACCGTCAACAAAAGCTGTTTCATTAGCATCAACGTTTCCAAGATACCCCGCTGTCACATTGGCACCACGGATAACCACCTCTCCTACCGAACCCATTGGCAGTAGGTGACCAGATTCGTTCATAACGGCAATCTCTGGACCGGCAGCCATTCCGACGCTACCAGGTTTTCGTGCCCGTGGCGGCAACGGATTACTAGCCATCTGATGCGCAGCCTCAGTCATCCCATAAGCCTCAATGACCGGAGCCTGAAATGTTTTTTCGAGCTCCGACATAACTTGCGGAGGCAATGAAGCTGACGATGACCGTACGAAACGCAACTTAACTTCGTCGAGTGCCTCACGATTGCGACCGGCTCGCCCAAGGATCACCTGATGCATCGTTGGAACAGCTGTGTACCAAGTAGGAGCCGTTTCTTGCATCCATCCAAAAAATTTAAGGGCATCAAATCCTGGCGTACACAATACGCTTGAACCAACATGGAATGAGCTGAGAACCGCTGCTATTAGTCCATGAATATGGAACAAGGGCATCACATTGAGGCATCGATCATTACTTACGAGCGAAAGACTCTTAGCAATGTTGGCCGCAGACGCACAGACATTTTGATGGCTCAAGGGAACCAGCTTCGGCCGAGAAGTTGTACCAGAGGTATGAAGTACAAGCGCAATATCATCAGTCTCTGCTTGACCTCCGCGATTGGACGTCACCGCTGTCGACGTACCAGCTATTTCAAAAAACCCGGCGGGATCGTTGGGCGACCAACGTAGTTCAGCTACAGGGATACCTAACTTTCTCGCCACTTCCCCAGCAACCGTTTCATGACCGGCAGCTACGACCAGTAACTTCGCCTTGAGATCAGACAAGTAAAATTCAAACTCATCAGCACGGTATCCAGGATTTAGTGGCGCCGTAGTAGCTCCAGCAGAGATCGCAACAAAAGCCATAGCCATCTCTGGACCATTCGGCAGAACAATGGCGACAGGATCGTTTCGCCCTACGCCTAGATTATTCAGTGCCAATACGGTTGCATCAACATGACGACGCAACATCCCATACTTAAGCGGCTGACGACCTAATGCCTCAACCGCAACCGCATCAGCCCCTCCTCTCTGAAGTAGCTCAATAACTGTTTTTGCGTATGACATTACCAACTATCAACCCCACTTAAATCTAGAGTAAAGGATAAGACAACGACTTCAAGAGATGAGACCGATACGAAAGATACAACTTCCAGGCACGTGTAATGGCACCGGCAACGTATCACGTACCGAACAGCTCTACTCCAAAGACACGAGCCATAATCAACAAAACACTAAGCCCCGTAAACACAATTAAGCTTAACCACGCAAACCAAATCTCAGGACGCTTAGGATAGAAGTATTTGTCATCCTTGGGAATTACGGTAAGACAATAGTACAGATTTAAAAAGAATATGACCGGTGCTACAAAAAAAGCTAACGCAGAAGCAACGAGCACTAACCAAACAGGCCTTGGCACACCCGCAATCAGAACAACCGCTGCAATTAAAGAATAGACCATCGTCATACGATAAATGTTGTATTCAGAGTACCAAGCACGCCGGTGTTCATGAGTAAAATCCTCTACGTTTAGGCCGCGTAACTTCGCAGTTCGACGAAACAAATTTCGACAACAAGCACCGACAACCCTCGGCCAACCGTCAAAATAATTAAGGGCCGTAGAATACGTCGCCGCCAAGGAACCTAGAACAAAGACCGCCATCATGCCTGGGCCAAGACTTCGCGTAAAAATCTGTGCTATTTCACCCATAACAGCATTCCCCTGAACATCACTAGGGTAAATCCATACTGCAGCTAACAACAGAAACGCACACGCCACGAAAAATGAAATCACATGACCCAATCGAAAATCCCACAACCCAATAGAAAACCATCTTCGGCAGTACTCGACTGCATGTGGTGGCAGTGCAGAAGTATCAACACCTAAATCAGATCGGTTTGAATTAAATGGATCAAAACGTGGCGCAAGCCCACTTTGTTCAAGCTCCTCACGAATTTTTCCCATGCCAACACGCTTCGCCTTACCCCATTCAGATGCCTGAAGAGACACATCAATCCCCGTTGGCAATAATCCCAAAAAAGCCGCAATGATCAGCCAGGACCCTTCCGGAGTTTCAAAACTGACGAAACTCGCCAAGGCTTCGACTGGTGCCGGCTTGACCAAATACACGACCAACGTAGAAACCACCAAAATTCCTGCAGAGACCTTTGTTGAAATCTCTAGCGCGGCATATCGTCCGCCTAGAATCATCGATACGGAGAACACTCCCAGCACTAACCCATAAACAGGAAGACCTATTGGAAGTCCAAAATATTCTGAGAAAATGTAGTACATGACAGCCGAGGCCGCAATCAATCGCCCTGCCTGACCCACCGCACACTGCAGTAAGGTCGTAGAAAGAACGTACCAGAGAGGCCAGCGTTTCCAGGCCGTACCATAAGCATCCAGCATGCTTCGACCAGTCGCGTGTGTGAAACGAAAAGCCATCTCGAAGCCGTAGTACTTAAAAATGTAGGCAATTGGGATACACCAAAGCAGGGCATAGGCGAAACGACCACCAGCAACCGGAGCCGTTATTAGATGGCTGGGACCTATTCCGGTCATCATAAGGATTAAACCAGGGCCAAATTGCCGGAACAGACCTCCGATAGTCAGAGAAGGAAGATCAAGATCATTGAACTTATTATCACGAGCGTTAGATGTTGGGGCATCAGACATACTAAGCACCACTCAATCCATTGACTCCAAAGATTGCAACTAACATCATGACTTATACAAGAAATTAAAAATTTTAAAAATCACCAAGTCATCGACCCGCCGAAAACTTGACTAATTATCGAAGGAAAACAACAAAAACTGCATACTAAATGTGTACGAGTGCTGCTGCATAATTAGGCTCCTCAGCAATCTCCAGAACCTGTTCAATATAGCCAACCTTGCCATGTTCATCGAGCACCACCACGGCACGAGACAACAGACCTCTCCAAGGCCCGTCGATAATCCGCACACCGTAAATATCACCAAACTCCTTATTTCTAAAATCAGAGAGCATCACGACATTTACTAACTCTTCTGCCCCACAGAACCTCGCCTGAGCAAACGGTAAATCCGCTGAAATACAAAGAACTTTAACACCAGAACGACTTTCAACTTCAGCATTAAACTGACGAACCGACTCCGCACACACACCCGTTTCAATACTAGGAAAAATGTTCAGTACTATCTTCCCGTCCTTAAAGTCATCAAGCGTCGAATCATTCATTTCCACGTTGGTCAGATTGAAGCCTGGTGCTTTCGTACCAATGCCAGGAAGATCTCCAGAAGTCTTAACGGAGACACCATCTAAAGTAACTTGGGCCATTTATAAAGTCTCGGCACTGCAATACGATGTCGTTAAAATCATGAAACGCCATGGCGCTAGAACTAGAATAACAACGCTAACAGCAAAGGGAGGATAACACGTTCAGCACGTCAGTTAATCGACCAACCTTAGGCATTCCAACACCTGAAATCTAAAATTTCTCTCAAGACTGCTATAGGCATAAAAGACATTCCTAAGTTACACTTAAGTAAATGGGAACTACTCGCTTAGTCGCTTTGTCTTATTTAAAACAAATTAGGTACTTAACAGCGACATTCTTTGTATTCATTTCGATCACAGCTACAACAAAACAGGCCGACGCTCAACAGTCTGTTCGAACACCCCTACAGGCGGCAGAAACAGCGTCTCATGACAACCACAATCAAATAGTCGTCTACGCCACTCACACACCTGAGCCTCTCGTCATCGATGGCTTACTTGAAGATGAAATTTATCGCAGTACAACACCAATCGACAGGTTTATTCAGCAAGTACCAAACGAAGGAAAACCAGCGACTGATAAAACCGAAGTTTGGATATTTTTTGACGAAGAAAATCTCTACATCTCAGCACGCTGCTGGGACGAAGAACCCGATAAAATTGTAGCGAATGAATTGAGGCGCGATAGTTTCGGCATCTACCTTAACGACAACTTCGCTGTCGCAATCGATACATTTAACGACGGACGAAACGGTTTCTTGTTTCAAACCAATGCCATCGGTGGAATGGGTGATGGCTACATGACAGACGAGCGCGTGCACGACAGAGACTTCAATGCCGTCTGGCATTCCAGGAGTCAAAAATTCAACGAGGGCTGGATAGTCGAGATGGCCATTCCATTTAAGTCACTACGATTCAAAGCAGACGAAAACCCAGTATGGGGAATCAACTTTCGTCGCATTAATCAAAATAAAAACGAACACATCTTTATAACAGAAATTCCAGCTTCACTCGGCGGTCGAGGCATCTACAAAATGTCTTCATCCGCCTCGCTTTTAGGCCTTCGTTTGCCTTCGGCATCAAGGAATCTTGAGTTCAAGCCTTACGCGCTCACTACGATGACCACAAATCTAGAAGCAGAACCGCCGTTCTCGAACAAAAAAGAAGGAACTTTCGGGTTTGACGTAAAATATGGCTTAACTAAGGGCTTGACTCTCGACCTTACCTACAACACAGACTTCGCTCAAGTCGAAGCAGACGAACAACAGGTCAACCTCACTAGGTTTTCATTATTCTTCCCAGAAAAACGGGATTTTTTTCTCGAAGGAAGTGGAATCTTTGCTTTTGGCGACCCTGGTGGATCAGGTGGCAGGGGTAGAAGTTCAAGCTTTCGGCCACCCAGTAACACGCCTCTACTGTTTTTTAGTCGACGTATCGGCTTAGACGATGGGAAAAACATTCCTCTAGTCGCTGGTGGTCGTCTCTCAGGCCGGGTCGGAAACTATTCGATCGGCGCACTCGCCACCAGGACAAGCGACCCTGAACTCGCCAAAGGAGAGACTGACTTTACCGTGTTACGACTGAAGCGAAATATTCTTCGGCGAAGCAATATCGGCATCCTTGCAACACATCGAAACCCTAGTGACCCCACCCTAGGAACTAATCATGTGTTCGGCGCTGATATGAATTTATCCTTCTTTCAAGATCTTAGAATCAACAGCTACTACGCTTTCACCAGAACCGACAACGTCTCCTCCGGCAAAGATGAGAGTTACAGCGCGAGCTTCGACTACGCCGGGGACAAGTACGGCGTGGAAGTCAATCACCTCACCGTTGAGGAAGACTTCAACCCAGAAATCGGATTTCTTCGCCGAGCCGACTTCCGACGAAACTTCGCGGAACTTCGGTACAGTCCCCGCCCAAAAGGAATTAAGGCAATTCGAAAAATCCGTCTTGAAACCAGCTTAGAACACATTACTGACAACAAAGGGAGACTAGAAACCCAACAAATAGAACTCAGCAATGGCATTGAGTTCGAAAGTGGTAATCGCTGGAATATCTCCTACCAAGATAACTTCGAATACCTTGATGAAGATTTCGAAATCGCTGACGGTGTCATTATCCCCCCAGGCGATTACAGTTTCAGTAATGTGGCAACAACCTATTGGATAGGCGGCGAAAGTTCAATCTTTGGTGCTATTAACTTTCTGCGCGGGGATTTCTTCGCTGGTGATCGTACGCAAGTGAGCTATCGAGGTCGGCTGGCAATTTCACCAAATTTTTCAATGGAGCCGAACCTAGCCCTCAACTTCGTAGACCTGCCAGAAGGGACTTTCGTAGCACGTCTTATTAGTACACGCGCCACATTTATGGCATCACCACGGATGTTCGCAAGCGTACTCACCCAGTACAACTCGAGTAATGACTCCCTCAACGCCAACCTGAGAGTTCGATGGGAATACAGTCCTGGAAGTGATTTGTTCGTTGTCTATAGCGAAGGCCGTTTGGTCGAGCACGGAAACAGCTTCTCAGTAATCAAAAACAAAAGCCTCGCGGTCAAATTCACCCGCCTCCTCAGATTTTAGCCACCTACCCCCTGAAAACAAGCAGTACGCGAATCATGGGGGAGGGGTATTTCAGCGAAGAATTAGAGAAGCCCTCGCAGCATTTGGAGACCGATGAGCAATACCATCGGTGAAAGGTCTAACCCCCCGACGGGCGGGACGACTTGACGAATACGTTCAAGCACAGGTTCGGTCAGTCCGTAGACAAATCGACCAACCGTGCCGTAAGGCGACAGCTGAATCCAGGAGCCGATAACAGCAACCAGCACCACAAGCGAGTAGAGGTCAACAATTTGAGCTAACACTAATCCTCTTGAACGATGACAATCCCCCCGACCTGACCAACAAATGAAAGTTCGTCCGTAACCAGAAAAGAACAACGCAGTCTCAGTCGCGCCAGTGAGCTCTCTATACTAGCCTTGCGGAGCCCACACTTAGGTCCTTTTCCTTGGAGTTAATGAGAACGTTGACGCTCGATCGGAGCCACCGCCAGTAAATCACTGCGGGACTCCATGTGAGCTTTGACGATGTCCTCAGCCTGCTCCATCGCTTCAGGTTCTCCGAGCCGATATACGTCGTTCGCCTCAATAAACATCGCCTGACTCTCAGGCACTGCCTCCACACTTCCGTAAATAGCTGTTACAGGACAGGCCGGCACGCAGGCACCACAATCAATGCACTCTTCAGGATGAACATAGAGGATCGTAGCAGCTTCGAACTCCTCCTCATCCTTCCTTGGGTGAATACAATCAACCGGACACACATCAACACAGGCAGTATCCTTGGTTCCAACACACGGGTCAGAAATTACAAATGGCATTAATACCCTCCAGCATACAAAAAGACGTATTGTTGAGCGGCACCAGACCAGTCCGCCAAGCAACAGCCTGATTCTACACCACAAACAGACTTAAGATATCCGACCAAATTGGTCGGCCAAGCAATTCAGTCACTTCCAATTACTAAGATAAACATCTCAATCATCGAAAATTTACATCGAGAAAATCTCAAATCATCATTGTAGATTGCCCCAAAAAGTATAGTGTTGCCTTAAGCACTAACACATTAAAAATCAATGCCTTTAGGAAAAAATAAACCGCTTTTTAAAAACTAACCCTCGAAGATCACTCCTCTTCCAGTAACTTCACGCGGGTATAATGCTATTAATCGTTGAAGAAGATACCAACAACATTACTATCAGAAACGCTCATCAACAGTAGAATCACGACAATGTCATCAAACAGACCTTTATCAAGCACGGAGAGTAGGGGGATCTACACTCAGCTCGGCATTCGGACTTTAATTAATGCGGCTGGAACTTATACGACCTTAAGTGGCTCGATCATGCTACCTGAGGTCGTAGCTGCAATGGAAGATGCCTCAAAACAGCACGTGGAAATCGAAGAACTCCAACAGATCGTCGGCAAACGCATCGCGGAATTGGTCAAGGTAGAGGCAGCACTCGTCACTTCAGGATGTGCAGCCGCCCTTACTCTCGGAACTGCAGCGTGAGTGCAAACTAGCCCAGAAGG
>CAZQMT010000041.1:0-1277 GCA_964594555.1 uncultured Vicinamibacterales bacterium | reverse complement strand
CTCGAACGAAAATACTTTTAAGAATCAGGTAGTCCTTCAAAAATCACACCGATTCAGCTTCGATCGTGCAATCCGAAACGTTGGCGTTGAGCTCATCGAAGTGGAAACTGTAGACGAATTAAACAACGCGATCAACGAACGTACCGGAATGTTATTTTTTCTTAATTTTTTAAACAACGAAAGCAAGATCGGGCGAAAGGAATTCGCTCAAATCGCCAACCGCGAAAAAATCCCAGCACTAATCGATGCAGCTGCCGACTTACCACCCGCACGTAATCTTCGTATTCTCACTGAAATGGGCTACGACTTAGCAACATTCAGCGGAGGAAAAGGACTACGCGGACCTCAAGCTTCAGGACTATTGATTGGCCGTGAAAAACTCGTCAAAGCCGCTTACCTTCATGGCCCCCCACACGAGGATAGTGTCGGACGAATTGGAAAAGTCAGCAAAGAGGGCATCATCGGTCTTTTGAAAGCGATAGAGCTCTATCTTGAACGAGATCATGAAGCAGACTGGAAAGAATGGGAGCATCGAGTCGACTTGATCCGTCGAACCATTGAAGGACTTCACGCTGTAAAGGCTAAACCTTTTGTACCAAAGATTGCCAACGAGGTTCCTCATTTAGCCATTTCATGGGATCCCAAGTTATTAGGTTTAACCCGGGCTGACGTTGTCAATGCGCTACGCACTGGCGAACCTCGAATTGAAGTTCGGCCTGACGAATCACACGAACCGAAAATAGAGATCGCCGTGTGGATGCTACAACCAGGAGAAGCTGAGATAGTAGCTCAACGGTGCTTAGAAATACTCAGACTAAAGCATGAAGAATAAATTAGAAGTAGTGAAATGATCTTAAAAATATAAAAAGGGCCCAGCCAAAGCCAGGCCCTTTATTGTCTCAGCACGTAGTTCCTTTAGGTAGCACTAATTCAGACCAGCGAAGTTATAGACAACGGTCGCTAACACCTTTTCGGCTCCACCCATACCGTATACCTGGCCCGCACCTTCAATTACAAAAAATTCATTGTTGGCATGCGAACCAGCACCATAACCAGCGCCACCGTTAGAAATCGGGATATCGATCGGGTTCTTTCCAAAGAGGTACGCGGGCCAGTAGCCTCCGTCCATCGCTTGCGCTTCCTCTCGTAATGCACGCGGCACATTATGCGGAATATTAAAGGTCTGTAACGCTCGAAGCTGCGCTGGTGGCAAATCACCCTTAATCGTTGCCTTCCGCCACGGGACATCACCAATGATTTGCATCTCGACATCTTCA
>CAZQMT010000040.1:9342-16347 GCA_964594555.1 uncultured Vicinamibacterales bacterium | reverse complement strand
CACCGTGCGTCCCCACAAGTTTTGCGTAACCGAGAGGTTCAGGCTCTTCTTGAAGGTCGACTTCATCTTCTTCGGTATCGATTTCTTTGGCTTCAAGGTCCGCGTCTCTGCTAGGCACCGGACATAGTTGGCAGATTGATGGCAGTTTTGCTGTAACTGGTCCTTGTTCTATTTCGTAACCGTTTGCATCGAGAGGTATCGCCGAAGCACCTGGCTTCGAACGTAACGCAGCGATACGTTTTGATCGCCGCCTGGCCTCTGTTTTGTCCGTTTTTTCTCGTGCTGCGATATCTACGATTTTCGCAGTGATTTGTGCTTCGGCCTCCCACTCAAGCAACACACGGATGGCATCTGTTCGGCCAGATGCAGAAGCAAACATTAAGGGGGTTTGTCCCCATTGGAATTCTTTACTGTTTACGTCAGCGCCATGATCAAGGAGAAGAGCGATCGACTCTTCGCTTCCAGACATCGAGGCAAAATGAAGAGGCGTTGTTCCTGTAGCTGTTTCGGCTCGAACATCGGCCCCGGCCTCAACTAGTATCCTGACAACGGACACTTGGCCAAATTTGCTGGCTACGTGAAGTGGGGTGTGGTTTCCTACTCTTGTCACCGCTTCGGGGTCTGAGCCAGCAGTGATTAGTGTATCTGCTATTTCAGCGTCACCATTTCTTGCGGCCCAGTGTAATCCGGTCATGCCATCCCCGTGTGGGGTGTCTACTTTTGCTCCGGACGCAAGCAGTTCACGTAAGGCCGTTGCATCACGTCGCATGGCTGCATCAGCGATAGGAGAACTGAGAGCTGAGGCTTCAACAATGACAGCGACGCCAAGTAGGCTAATCACCGAGATGATAAGGTTCTTAATCATTGTTGTCTTTCCTTATTTGGTACAAGAATCGTAGTGATCATGCCGAAAGCGAAAAGGTGCCGTTGCTATTACCAAAGTTCTCTAAGTCGTTGAGCCCGAGTTTATGCATTAGGGTCAGCATGACGTTGGCCATCGGCGTTCCAGGGTCGGCGCGAAGGTGAAGATTTCCATCTAGTTGACCTTTAGCGCCGCCAGCGATGAAGAGTGGACATCGCTTGTGATTGTGCACGTTTGGATCGCCCATCGGAGAGCCGTAGATGATCATGGTTTTATCGAGCAAAGTGGATTCGCCTTCATGGATATTCTTCAGTTTGTCCAGTAAGTAAGGGATTAAGCTGATATGGTAGCGGTTGATTTTAGCGAATCTTAAAATATTCTTTTCCTTCGCGCCGTGGTGAGATGCTGGGTGGAATCCACTGTCAACACCACTCTCCGGATAAACGCGGCTCGATGCGTCACGTCCCATTTTGAATGAAAAGATTCGTGTCATATCCGATTCGAGCGCCAGTACCTGGAGGTCGAACATTAATTTACTATGCTCGTCGAATGAATCTGGCACGCCAGCTGGGGCGCCTGGGAGTTCCCGGATTTCGCCGCTAGCATTTCGTGCCTCGATCTTTTGGATGCGTCGTTCGATTTCTCGAACGTTGTCCAGGTACTGATCTATACGGCGACGATCAGTGGCATCCAATATTCGCTTCAGTCCCATTAACTCGTCTGCGATGAAGTCTAAAATGCTTTGACTGGAACGTCTGCGAGCTGTTCGTTCCTCTTCGCTTCCGCCCGCTCCGAAGAGCTGATCAAAGGCAATGCGCGGATCCCGAATCATCGGAAGAGGTTCATTCGGTGAAGCCCAGCTGATCGTGTCTGTGTAGGCACATGAGTAACCGTAGGCACAACCTCCGGCCTGGTCGACATTTTCTATGCAAAGCTGCATCGATGGGATGGGAGTTTCTTGCCCGAATCTTTTCGCATAGATTTGGTCGAGCGATGTTCCCGCCCTGATGTCTGAGGCTTCTGTTTGTTTGGGATGAGCTTGCGTGAGGAATGTGGCACTTGATCGAAAGTGATCTCCTCCGATTTCCTTTGGGATAACAGCTTCAGCGCCCTCTACATCCGTGTCACTGACAATGGTTAAATACTTCCTGTATGGCTCAAGTGGTTGAAGTACGCTTGGAGTGAGATCGAATCCGTGGCCCACCTCCATTGGTGACCACAAGTTTTGTGAGGCTCCCCACTCACAGGCGCCAGCCGAACCGTGTACCATTTCGATACAGATCAGGCGTGTCGGATCAGATACGTCTGTCGACGAGCTAGTCCAACCCCTGGCGGCTGGTACCGATGCATCCAGGAAGGGTAAGGCCACCGTAGCCCCAAGGCCACGCAGGAAAGTTCGCCTGGGAAGATGCTTGCCAGTAATGACGTTCATCTGTGGCGTCTCCTTGTGTCTATACAATGTACGTGACTATTTGCTCGTCACATTCCCCAACAACTGGGTATTACTGACTCTCGCTTGCGATGTCTGCTACAGCTTCACGCCGTTTCGTCTGAAATGCCTGACTATTGACTACGCCGAGTATAAAGTCAGACACCCGATGGTTATTGAGGCTGGCATCCTGAACGATTTGCCTAACCGTAACCATGTCATCATAGCTGACTCGACGCCCTAAAGCATAGGCCATCAGGTTTTCAGTAAAAGTCCGAAGTACCGTGGTTTGGCGTCGTAATAGGGCTTGCTGAAGGTCTTTGGGACCGACAAGAGATGTTCCGTCGTAGAGTTCTCCCGTCGAATCAACAGTTACACCGTTATCCTTGATTCGCCAGGCGCCAGTGACGTCGAAATTCTCAAGTGCGAGACCGATTGGATCGATGACTCGATGACAGGAATTGCATGAAGGGTTAGCGCGATGTTCCTCCATACGTTCTCGCACTGACAAAAATCGTCCCCCCTTTGCTTCTGCGGTAGCTTCCAAATCTGGAATATCAGGAGGAGGAGGAGGAGGAGGGCTTCCCAGAAGAACTTCCATGACCCACTTACCGCGTAGCACCGGAGAAGTACGGTCAGCATGAGACGTCATTGTGAGGACACTGCCATGACCTAAAATGCCGCGCCGACTTTCGTCTGGATACTCTATGCGTCTGAAATCTGGACCGGCGATATTTGGGAGGCCGTAGTGGCGGGCGAGGCGCTCGTTGACGAACGTGTAATCAGCTGTGAGCAGATCGAGCACACTCCGATCTTCACGAACGAGACTTTCGAAGAGCAGCTGCGTTTCTCGAAGCATGGCTGATTTAAGCTGTCCGTCAAAGTTGGGATATATTCGTACTGTTGGGTGGATATTTTCAAGATCTTGTAAACGAAGCCATTGCGAAGCGAACCGTGTGGCGAGCGCTTCTGACCGTGTATCCGTCAGCATTCGATGGACTTGTTGTTTAAGGGTCTCAGGGTTTGAAAGTTGACCCTGGCTTGCGAGATTAATCAAAGCTTCATCGGGGCCGCTAGCCCAAAGAAAGAATGAAAGACGTGAAGCAAGGTCAAAGTCGTTGACGGGATAGATTGTGCCGGAGTAGGTGCTGGCGGGGGGTTCTTCGAGCCGAAATACGAAGTGGGGACTAGCAAGAATTCCCTCGACAGCCATTTGAATACCTGACTCGAATCCTCCCTGTGTAGAACCTGTTTCGTAAAGTGATATCAAGGGCTTGATATCCTTGTCCGTAAGTGGTCTCCGATAGGCCTGCGTTCCCAATTTCGAGATTATTTCTCTGGCGCATGGGAGCACGGTTGATGTATCAGGATAGCAGGTGAAAATCTTTTGACGGCTCGGCGTTTTACCTGACACTTTCGACGGATTGTAGGGGCCACGAATTGCGAGATCGCGAAGGTGGGGAAGGCTTGTGACGCCGTAAGCATTTGCAACGGCAGTACTGGCAAGGGACCAATCGTGCGGAGAGATGATGTCCTGGACTGGGCCATCAAACCGTTGAATAAAGGAGGCCGAAATACGATTTTTCCCGCCTGAGATTTGTATTGGATCCGTCCAAATGTTGACACCATTCGGGTCAGAGGCATGCATCCATCTGTCGATACTAAGCAAAGCTACTCGTTCACCATTCACAGAGATTTCTAACTGTTCCGGGGCTTCTGCTGTATGAAGTGCTGCACGGCCGCTACCGTGTAGCGCCCCGGTGGTTTCATGATGGAAGGAAACTCTAAAGATGTATTCCCCATCGGCGGGGAAGTTGTGCTCGATCGAGATCCCTCCGCGTGTGCCATAAGGCGTGTTGTTTGAGTGCTCCCGCTGTGAGACCCATCGTGAGACTTTGTAAGTTGATTCGCTAGCAGCTGCAGACGGATTTCCAATAGCGACCCGACTGATTTCGCTGGCCGCACCGAGGTAGCCTTGCATAAGAGTGGCTGAGAGCGGTTGGGCATCGGCGATGTTGTCGAAGTTGGCGCTCTTAGTGTCCAGGTGGAGGTATTCGCCTGCTTCGATATCAAGTGCGAGGAGGTCTCTAATTGAACGTTCGTATTCAGCGCGATTCAAGCGCTGAAAAGATCGTCCTGGACTATGTTTGGCGGCAGCTTCCGTCTTGGATTCGAGCAATTCAGCGAGTCCGTTGAGAGTGGCACTGTCGGGACGTCTTCCGCCTGGGGGAGGCATCATGCCTGCACGAAGCTTGCGAATCATTTTCTCTGTTGTGGCTATTTGGTCGCCGGCTTCGGCTACCTTAAACGACTCGAGAGAAAGATTGCCTTGAAGTCGTCGGTCGTTGTGGCATCGTCGGCATGTCCTATCGACGATCGCTTGTCCAGATTCAAGTGGGAGCGCTTCACTGTGTTGATCTTTAACCGTTTGGTCGGTTGCCGATTGTGCCTCAAGAATGCCACCTGAAACTGTTACGAATAACAGGGGACACAAGGCTACGATCCACAGTGACTTAGAGTTAGATTTTACCATGTTCGCTTCATCGATTCGTTCGTAGATCTTAAGGACCGATTAAGTGACCGATGGTCGTGCCGGCGAACAGCATAGGAGCCAACCCTTATTGCATCAAAACACTTTAAAGTGCACAACAAAAAACAGTATGCCGGATGCGAAAGTCTCCAAGTCTTCGGCTAGCGGAACAAGACAGGCGTAGTGTAACCCCTTGTGGCCTCTCACGTCCACGCTGAGATGCGCATAGACAGATTTATTCCCCAAAAACAGCTATATTTAAAAGAAAGCCTTTGGTTCGTTTTGGTTATAGTTTTGAGCTTCGGTGGCTACACCGTGTCCAAGCTGCTAAGTTTTCGTATGGTAATTGTGAATGCCCGTTGGCCCGCCTTAGGATCGTACACGATGGCTGGCATCATTCGTCCCAGAATCCTGTTGGGGTTCCTTCTGGCATAGCCCATCAAAGTTATTGCCAAATCTTTTCGCAACATATTTTTAGTTGAACCATTGGGGATGCCTGTCAAAAGATCGTTGAGTGTTAAGTCCCAGGGTTTTCCTCGCAGCAGAGCATCGATAACGCTTCCCTTAAGGATATTTTGAGAAAAATTGAAAAAGAGAGAAAGCGGGGAGTAATTATCGTCTTTTGGTCGGTGCTGTTCAGCTTCTTCGATTAGTGAGTCCTTGTGGTCATGGAAATGTCTTCTGAATAGATTTCGTTCTGTTTCACAAGACAGTAGAGAGTCCGGGACCCTATCTCCCATGAACGCTCTGGCGTCTGGAGAGAGACCGTTCAGTAGGCCTTCAACAATAGTTTCACGTTGTCTATTAAAAATCTTCAAATCATGCAGACGAGTGTATTCATTCATCAGTGTGGACAGTGCGAAGCAGAGCCATGGATAGTCTGCGGTGTTGTCGTTTCGCATTAGCACAATGTCTCTTATGTAAGAGGCTTCGAATCCGAAACGTAGATGTCCTCCCATACACGCCGCGTGAGATAAGGCGATATCGTTCCTGTTACTGCGGTTGAGAGTACGTACCTTCTCTAGAAGTGTGCCGTAACCGTGTTCCTCGAGTTCGTAGTGGGATGTAGCAATCAGAATAAGAGTCCCAGAGTTTTCAGCGAACAGCTGGCCACTTCCGTCATCTCCCTGCAGCACGTTGAGTAACTGATCAAGGCGATCGAGATTTTCGTCAGGATCGCCGCTATCCCATATTCGAATAGAAAGTAAGGCTAGCAAGTAAAGGAAGTAATAGTCGACCAAGATCTCAAGTACAGCACGGTCAGTCTGGTCGTTTCCACGTTTGTCGATGAGGTAGTCAAGGACGTCGATGGGGATTGTATTTTCGTTCACTTTATCTGAAACGCCGTCCCAGTCATGCAATACGTGAAGGCCTTCTTGGCGATTCAAGCGGTCGTATTCTTCAATGAAATTGCTTAGAGGGATTTGCTGTGAGCCCACTTGAAGAGTATTTGATTGGAGGCCGATACGGAGTTTCTGGAGGGCACTCCCGAGGGTTTTCTGGTTTGACGCGGTGCTGACGATTTTCTGACGAGTTGCCCCTTGCAGAGCTTCTTCAACGATCTCACACGCTGTATCGAATAGGAAAGTCATCGGTGAAAATAAGAAACAGTGTTAGAGATACACTACACAACTGACATCAACTGTTTCTGTTACGTTGATGAGTGAGGGATTCTAACGTGCGTTGTATGTATAAGTCGACCTGAAGTTGGTTTTGTGGTCTTTACTTAAGTCTAGCTTGGGACGTAGTATGACTTTGGTGTTGAGTTTTACGCGTGTACACGAAGAGATGTCTGATGGTTATTTGTAGGAGGAGAGGTTGATGGATACTCGCCTGATCGGGTCGCTTGAGGTTTCAGTAGTCGGCCTTGGCTGTAATAATTTTGGACGACGACTCAACGAGCCTGGTACTCAACAGGTTGTGCATGCTGCTCTTGATGCTGGAATTACTTTCTTTGATACTGCTGACACCTATGGGGAAACAGATAGCGAGGTGTTTTTAGGGCGTGCGCTTGGAAATCGACGGAATCAAATAGTTTTGGCCTCAAAGTTTGGCTGGGAGATTGATGAATCGCACCGTGGAGCACACCCTGATTATGTAAGACGTGCTATTGAGGACAGTCTGCGACGTCTAGGGACCGATCACATTGATTTCTATCAATTACACAAACCTGATCCTACCGTG
>CAZQMT010000040.1:8404-9332 GCA_964594555.1 uncultured Vicinamibacterales bacterium | reverse complement strand
GCTCGATGATCTTGTCAGTGCAGGAAAAGTTAGAGAGATTGGCTGTTCGAATTTTTCAGCTGAGCAACTTAGAAGTGCGCACTCGGCTGCAGGTGATCGTACAAAATTTGTCGGTGTGCAGAACGAGTACAGCCTTCTGCATCGCGATCCTGAACACGGGGTGCTTGAGGAATGTGCTCGGCTCGATATTGCGTTCGTACCGTTTTTTCCACTCGCTTCAGGACTTCTCACCGGAAAGTACCGGAAGAACCAGTCGCCACCAGGTGGCTCTCGTCTGACTAGAGCGCGTTTTGCGAACAAACTGCGCGGTGCTCCATTAGATCTTATTGAAGCGTTGATTGCTTTTTCAGAAAAACGTGGACACAGCTTACTTGAGTTGGCGTTTGGTTGGTTGCTGGCAAAGACGAGCGTGTCTTCGGTGATTTCTGGTGCGATGTCACCAGAGCAGGTAGTCAGTAATGCAGGTGCTTCAGGGTGGAAGATCTCACAGTCAGAACTTGCGGAGGTGGATCGCTTGCTTTCGACTTCCGATGACTTGTAGTGAGTATTCCCAAGCGACTGCTCTTTTTCTCATTACACACGCATCTGTGCCGTGGCAAAGTTGTTGCTTGGAAGTGCTAGGCTGCAGCCGCCAGCAAAACGTCGTGAAGACGTCTCGCTACGAGTTCAGTCTCACCTGGTTTCAACATAAAGACGGAGAGTAGTAAGCCTTGATCTCCCGTGCCTCGTACGCGGCCGAGGCGAATCGGTGGATTACTGCTGGCGAGAGTTTCGGTGACCGCGTCACGGTCGATTTTGACTCGGTTTTCATCCCAGAATATGAGCAAATGAGGGACGCGATTAGCAATGGGTGGAGTAAATCGTTCCATGCTGACTGTTGGAATGTCTTTCAGCGTAGTTTCGATTGTGGCAAGACGATTCTCCCACT
>CAZQMT010000040.1:3593-8394 GCA_964594555.1 uncultured Vicinamibacterales bacterium | reverse complement strand
TACCTTTCAATCGCTGCTAATGCAGCGATCATTGCTTCCTTGCCAACCTTCATCGAACGGCCGAGAGTGCCGCAATTTGGCGCATTATTTCGACTGGCAGCTGTGATTAAATCCTCACGGCCAATAAGTAGACCAGTATCGTTGGGTCCTCGTAATGCCTTGCCGCCGCTAAATGCGACCATATCAAAACCCATCTTGTTGTACATCGATAATGCCTCAAGTGGCGGAACATCTGCTGCGGCGTCCAATAATGTGGGGATGCCGTTTGTACGTGCAACTGCTATCCATTCCTCACGTTTGATTTGTCCATCTGGTTCGAAAAGATTGTAAAAGAGCATAAGTGCGGTGCGGTCGTTAATAGCATTTTCTAGATCATGCCTCGTCTCGACGTCAATTAAAGTTGCACCACACGCCCGTATCTGATTGTCGTAGCAGGTATGGTGTGTTTTCTGAGTAATGACTTCGTTCCTCATGCCTGTCGAATCGGGAAGCTGACGTACCCGTTCTTCATCACCACGAGTCATTGCAGCAGCTGTTGCTAATAGCATGGCGCCGGCAGCGCCAGTAGTTACAAGTGCCGCTTCTACTCCGATTAACTCGGCGATGCGAGATCCGACTTTGTCCCCTAATTCACGGAGGTCGACAAAGTGGCGTGAAGCGTCGACCCAAGCTTCAATGACATGATCTGGCATGAGAGAGCCGCCGAGCGCGGTCAGTGTTCCTGCAGCGTTGATAATGGGAGTTACACCGATTGCCTCGTAGACATTGGAGGCTTTTGTCGTCGTCTGAACAACCGGAGCTGCTGCTTGGCCTGTTTGTCCGAGGAGAGTTCCGGCGACACCAGCGCCGGTTAACAGCATGTTCCGTCGAGTGATTGTCCCAGTCGGGTATTTTGTGCGTTTGAACTTTGTATCCATGCTCTCCTCCTCACTTTGTGGATGCTGACACATCTCGTCCAGTTTTATTGATCGGAGATGGCCTCAAGGATGGCTTTAACCGCAGCGTTTGTCTTTGCTTTACTTATGTTTGGGATACTGTTGTCGTAGTCGGTCAACCTGGCGATTACGATGTTCCGAGAAGGAATAACTAAGGTGCTCTGACCGCCGGCACCGGCAGCGTAGTACGCGTCCTTTGGGGCGTTCCAATTACTGGTAGTGTTAAGCCACCACATGCCTCCGTACCTTGAAACACTCGGCTGCCCTTCTTCATTTTCCCAAGCTGGTGCGGGTGTTCTTACAAAATCAACAAATTCTTTGGGTAGAAGTTGTTCCCCCAGCCATGTGCCATTCTGTAGATACAGGAGCCCCAGGCGAGCCCAATCTCGAGCCCTCCCGAGTTCGTATCCAGAGGACACGAAATTTCCGTACGGGTCTGTTTCGAGGACTAGGTCGCGAATGCCGATCTTGTCGAAGAGTCCGCTTTGAGGGTAGCTTAGGTAGTCTTGGCCCTGTGCTTCTACAGTTCGTTTAACGATATATCCCAAGGTTAATGGGTCTGTGTTGCGGTACCGACCGAGGGTGCCTGGCTTGTGCTCAAGAGGACGGCTTACTACGTAGCGGAATACGTCGGTAGCGCCTGAGTACACGTAGTAGTGATCAGGATAAATATCGCCCACGACACTTCGACCACCCGGTGTTGTTTTAAGGACATCGTAGAGTGAAAATTTTAAGCCGCTCGACATTCTCAAAAGATCTGAAATGCGAATATTACGTCGCTGGTCGTTCACTCCTTGCCACTCTGGCACTGGTGCCAGGTCATCTAATCCTAAGTGCTCATCTTGTATGAGCCTGCCGATCAGTGTGGCTGTTAGGCTTTTCCCCATAGACCAATTTTCAAGAAGTGTGTCTTTAGTGATTCCTGGTGCGTATCGTTCTGCGATAAGACGATCTTTGTAGACAACGACAAGGGCCGAGACTCGAGAGGGAGACTCAAATGCTAGTTCAACGGCACGGTTGAGTTTTTGCTCGTCAACCTCTGGTGGTAGTGGAGCATCAGGTAAAACATCTCCCATAGGCCATGGCGTGAGATCACGGTCTGGCAGGGCCGTCTTTACAGGATGGGGAGTGAAGTAGATGCCGTCGTGGTCATCTGGATGGATAATACAGCCTTGATCGCCGTAATACTTGGCAGTTCGGGTCAGAGTGTTGCCAAGCGATGCCGTGACGAGTCTCTCATTATGATTAATAGTTTCTGTGACTTGTTTTAGATCTGTATCTGGCAGGCGCATCAGTGCTGAGGCTACACGGAGGCTGTGTTCTTGGGCGAGTGTGTCTGAGTAACCGGTGATAAAGACTGCCGAACAAAGTAGCTTTGCGTAACCGGCGAGACCGACGTTGCTTGGACTATCGTCCTTCGCTTCACGAAGTTGTTGTATTTCTATGTCTGCAGATGTTGGTGCCGTTAGGATGCTGCCAGAAGCAGGGAAAGTCAGGGTATTGGGGGTTACTCTGGAGGCTAATACCGACAGAGAAATACTGATAAAAAAAGTTGTAACAATGAAAGATGTGATTTTCATGATCCCGAGCGTAGCATCAGGATTACCTGGTTTACAAGGTAGGATTTGTAACCTCTCTTATGGGGTGTTCGGTGAAAAAGAATAGTCCTAGCAGTGTGGGTCGTGATAAGAATCTTCGTGAGATACTGAGACATGCCAGGTCGACGTGAATTTATTGATGGGAGGGCTACGATGGCTAGAGATAGTACCAGACGAGAAGTTCTTAGGGGGGGGCTTGCACTAGCTTGTCTGAGTGTTTTTCACATGCCTGATTGGGCCCTTCCGGCCCTTGCACATGGCGAAACAGTTGTACCTTTTACTGACATACCCAAGAATTTCAATACGAATCCTCGCCCTACGGTGAGGTATCTTGATATTCGAAAGATCGATGGGCCGTTTACACCCCGTGATCAATTCTTTACGACTCAACATTATGGCCATCCTGAAGTTAACCAGGAATCTTTTCGCTTGAAGGTTTCTGGGCTTGTCGAACGTCCGCAATCGTTCTCCATTGACGAACTTCGAGACATGGGCGCTGTTCAGCTCGATGCCGGGTTTGAATGTTCGGGAAATAGTGCACGTCGTGTTCAAGGCCTTGTGGGGAATGGACGATGGACTGGTCTTCCATTGCGTAATGTGTTGGCCGCGGCTGGTGTGAAGTCCGAGGGCCAGGAGGTAGTTTTCTTCGGCGCCGACCATGGTGAAGAGCAAGTAGAGTTTCGCGGGAGAAAATTTCCTGTTGATCAGCAGTACGGTCGAAGTTTGTCACGTCAGTTAGCCTTGTCTGGAGAGCCGTTTCTTGCCTATAGCCTGAATGGTGAGCCACTAACACGGCATCAGGGCGCACCGCTACGACTCTTGATGCCTGGTTGGTACGGTGCAGCTAATGTTAAGTGGTTGACCCATATCCACGTACAGGCTGAGCGTTATCTTGGTAAGTATCAGGCTCGCTGGTATAGAACCCTTAGAGGCGAGATGATTGATGGTGAGTTGAAATGGAAAGAGACAGAGATTAGTCGCATGCGACTCAAGTCTGCCATTGCCCGTGTGACACGTGAGGAGAATCAGCTTAAAGTGCTAGGTTTTGTCTTGCATGATGGAACACCGCTTAGATCTGTCGAAGTACAGGTGGACGATGGTCCTTGGAGACTTGCTACGATGGACCCTTCAACGAGCAGTAAGTACTCGTGGAAATTGTTCACGTACGTGTGGGATCACGCGACACCAGGGGAACATACACTCGTGTCACGCGTGACCGATGTTAAGGGGAGAGTGCAGCCTACGGCTTCTGATCTCAAAATGAAGAAAACATTTCTTGAGAATAATGCTCAATTTCCCCGAACCGTCATGGTTACATAGTTAAAGGCAATCGACTTTTGATACCTGAGCGCATTCATTTGTGGTGTGCTCTAGATGGAACTGAATTGTTGGGTGTATCTCGGTTAAGCGTGGCTAAGAGATAGGAAATAAGACTGTGTGTATGGTTACGAGGTTCATGAATTTGCTGGCGTTGGGTTTTGTGTTCGCGGTTGGCCTGTCGGAAGGACTTTCCGCTCAGGTGACCATTGTGTTCGAAGGAGCACGCCTTCTTGTTGGTGATGGAACGCCGTCTATTGAGGATGCAACTATTGTTGTTAGGGATGGTCTTATCGAGCGCATAGGTCCGGGTGATCAGATCCAGGTGCCTGGAGAGACGGTGCGTGTCGACTTATCAGGTAAAACTGTGATGCCGATGTTGCTGAATGTCCATGGGCACATTGGTTACCTGAAAGGCGTAAGTGTCGATCCGAAGAATTACGATCGTAGGAACATCCTGAATCACTTACACCGCCTCTCCTACTACGGTGTCGGCGCCTTCCAAAGTCTTGGTACCGATCGCGACGATCTTGAGTTAAGGATTCGTAATGAACAGAGACTGGGAAAGCTAGAATCTACAACGGTGCTTTTAACTGCCGGTCTTGGAATTGTGGCGCCAAATAAGGAAGGCGAGAATGGTGGGCCATCTTTCGCAGGTGATGTAGTGCTGGAAGCAGATACACCGGATGAAGGCCGTGAACATGTTCGCGCTCTTGTTGATAAGAAAGTCGACATCATTAAGATTTGGGTTGACGATCGAAGAGGCACGAAGCCAAAGATGAAGCCAGAAGTTTATCGAGCGATTATTAGTGAGGCTCATACGCATGGTATGCGTGTTGTAGCCCATGTCTACTATCTTGATGACGCGAAGGCCTTAGTGCGTGCCGGTGTTGATGGTTTTGCTCATTTGGTTCGGGAGTCGCCTGGCGTGGACGAAGAACTTGCGCGTTT
>CAZQMT010000040.1:0-3583 GCA_964594555.1 uncultured Vicinamibacterales bacterium | reverse complement strand
GTACGCCTGTTCAACCATGGGGATCCAGTGGCGAGCTGTTGGAGGCACATCGTGGCTTGACGATCCGTTACTGGCGGAGACTGTGGCTCAAGACGTAATAGACGAATTAAAGAAGAGGGATTCTAGCGGTCGTGTGGTCCGTGACATGGGGGCGGCCAGACAAATGTTTGTGGGTTTGCAACGTAGCATCAAAAAACTTCATGACGCTGGTGTTCGTATCGGTCTTTGCTGCGACACGGGGATCAGGGGGAGTTTTCCAGGTTTCGCAGAGCACCGTGAGCTTGAGATGATGGTGAATGCGGGAATCCCTCCCATGGATGTTATCCGAGCTGGCACGCAGACTTCTGCATCCATTCTTGGTCTTGAGGAGAGAGGGGCTTTGATTCCTGGAAAACGTGCGGACTTCATAGTATTAGATGCGAATCCTCTCGAGCGAATTCAACACACACGCCGAATCGTTGCGGTGTATTCAGGCGGACGTCTTGTTGATCGTGACGCGCTGAGAAAGCAGTGGTTGAAGGCATCGACGCCTTGATTGGGCTGCGTCTCAATTTTTCAGAGAAATACGACTGTGAGTGAACGCATAACGATTAGAGTCAACGGTCGTACTCATGTGCTGGATGTCGACCCAGCAACACCCCTGTTGTATGTGTTGAGTGCCGAGCTCGAACTTCAGGGCCCCAAGTTTGGCTGTGGCTTGTCACAATCTGGAGCCTGTACAGTTCTTGTGGTCGGTCGTGCGATTCGATCCTGTGTGCGACCTGTAAAAGCCGTAGTGGGGACTGAGATTACAACGCTTGAGGGTTTGGGATCGGTCGAAGAACCTCATGCGCTTCAGCGCGCGTTCATAGAAGAGCAAGCTGCCCAGTGTGGCTTTTGCCTGAGTGGAGTTATTTTAACTGCGAAGGCTTTTCTTGATAACAATCCAAGCGCGACAAAACATGAAATTCAAGAAGCGCTCTCTGGTGTGATTTGCCGGTGCTTCACGCACACGCGAATGATTCGAGCGGTCATGCGCTATGCACGTGAGCGCGAAGGATTACGATGACTACTGAGGCGTTAAAGGCTCTGGTCAGTGCGGGTCTTTCCCGACGGAGCTTTTTGAAGCATTCGGGGTTTTTACTTGTGGGGTTTAGCGGCATGTCGACAACTGGAGTTGACGGTCTGTCGTTGATTCCCAGTGTGCCAAGTGTTCAGGATTCAGAGATTGATGCGAGTCTTCTTGATTCGTGGTTAGCTGTGACAGCTGATGGATACGTGAAGGTCTACACGGGCAAGTGTGATCTCGGCCAGGGTATACGCACAGCGCAGGTTCAGCTGATCGCAGAGGAATTAGGTGTGGACGTTGGGCGTATTGAAGTTGTGCAGTGTGATACTGCTGTTACTCCAGACCAAGGTACGACATCAGGGAGTCAGTCACATCCAGAAAATTTCAATCATGAGAATTTAGCTCAGGCAGCAGCTACTGCTCGGGAAGCACTTCTACGGATGGCTTCTGAACAGCTAGGTGCTTCTATAGACCAGCTGGTAATGACTAACGGAACGATCGGGGTATTAAGCGAACCGTCCAAACAGATTGAATACGGAGCTTTGGTGGGCGGTGAAAGATTCGAAATTCCGCTCGACCGAAGTGCCACACGAAAACGGCCGAATGAGTGGACGGTGCTGGGTTCGTCTCTCCCGCGTCTTGATTTTCCGGCGATGATGACCGGAAGGTTCGAGTTCGTTCATAACGTGCGTATGCCAGGGATGTTGCACGGATGTGTTGTCAGGCCCCCGGCGGTAGATGCGAGGCCAGAGAATATAGATGCGACTTCCGTGAAGGACTTACCCGGATTTGTAGATGTGGTCATTCGAAATAATTTCGTTGGTGTTGTAGCTGAGAAGCCTTGGCAGGCGATGCAGATTGCCAGGCGCTTGAAAGTCAATTGGTCGCCGGGTGTTCCTTTACCAAACCATAAAGGTATTTATGATCACCTGCGACACCAGACACCTGTCAGCGATTCGGTTGTGGTTGATTCTGGAGATTGTGCTGACAAGCGTGATACGGCGGCTACGGTTGTTCAGGCTACTTACCTACATCCGTATCAGATGCACGGATCTTTGGGGACCTCGTGTGCCCTTGCGGATGTGCGGCCTGATCGCGCAACGATCTGGTCAGCAACTCAGTCTGTTTATGCTCTGAGAAGTACGACGTCCATGCTTCTTGGGTTGCCGAAGGAGAGTGTACGCGTTGTTTACGTACGCGGATCTGGTTGTTATGGGATCAATGGTGCCGACACGGTGTCTTATGATGCTGCATTGATGTCACAAGCGGTTGGCCGCCCGGTGCGTGTGCAGCTAAGTCGCAGGGATGAAATGGCTTGGGAAAATTATGGGTACGCCTATGTAATCGATCAGCGTGTAGGTGTTGATTCTGATGGAACGATCGTCACGTGGGATTGTGAAACTTGGATGCCGAGATTTGGTGGTCGACCTGGCTATCGCACTCCGGGGAATGTCGTAACGGGCCGACTGGTGGGCTTTCAGCCAGCTCCACTTGTGTCAAGAATGAGATCGCGTCGGGCTGATGTTGAATTCAATAATCGGAGTAACGCGGCGCCGTCGTACATGGCTGGTTACGTGAACGGGCGTTGTGGTGGAACTGGAACGATCCGTAGCGAGCGTGTTCTCTCACACAGCGTGGAGTCAGCGTTATTCACGGGGCCACTACGTTCACCTTCACGTTTACAGAACACGTTTGCACATGAATGTTTAATCGATGAAGTGGCAGCGAAGGTTGCCACGGATCCTGTGTCATATCGTGTCCGTCATTTGGCGGATGAGCGCTTGATCGAGGTGGTTCAGGCGGCGGCTAAGCGGGCGGATTGGCAATCACGTCCATCACCTGTACCGGGTATTCGCCGAACAGGTATTACAAGTGGGCGCGGTATCGCTTGTGTGTTGTACGAAGGATTCAATGGTTATGTTGCCCTAGTTGCTGAAGTTGATGTTGATCAGGATTCAGCGCTGATTATGGTGAAGCGGCTAGTAATCGCCCATGATTGCGGCCCGATTTCGAACCCTGATGGGTTGAAGAATCAAATCGAAGGTGGTGCCCTTCAGGGCCTCAGCCGAGCTTTAGGCGAAGAAGTTACTTGGAATGATACGCGGATCACCTCAGTCAATTGGAGAAGCTATAAAAGTCTCTCAGTCGGATCTGATGTGCCATCAATCGAATGTGTTCTCGTCGATCGACCTGAAGGCCGTGCCCTGGGTGCTGGAGAGACTTCGATCACGGTAGTTGCTGGAGCCGTTGGGAATGCGATTTTTGATGCTACGGGTGCGAGACTTCGTCAGGTTCCGTTTACGTCTGAACGTTTGAGGGAAGCGCTGGATGCTCGTCCGGGCACGAATTAGTACTAATGAGGTAATGTTACGTCGAAAGAAACAAGCTAATTACAGAGTTGACATTTTTAACACTGTGACGTGATCATGCTGGTTCTGGATGAAGGGCTCATGGTCCAGCTCTGATGAATTGGTGCTGATTATGTTCGTGGAACCGAGGAGGAGATTTTAGATGAGGATGTTATCCGTGTGTGTG
>CAZQMT010000039.1:0-16551 GCA_964594555.1 uncultured Vicinamibacterales bacterium | reverse complement strand
ATCCGCGCTGTTATGTCCCATGCCTTGGAGGTCGAAATTTTCTAAAATATTGAGAGCTTGCAGTAGTGCTGGTCCCTGACTATTGAATGGTTGCTTGTAGATGGTGTAGCCGCGGTAGTTCGTATGCACGGGATCTTCGACACGCGCGTAGAATTCACTAAAGTCACTTCGGTCGAAAGGCGCTCCGTGGTGTTGAAGAAACTCGACCATCTTTTGTGCGATGTCCCCCTTATAGAAGCGATCGCGGGCCGCGGTGATACTAGCAGTGCGACCTTTCGAGATGTTGGCGCGCTCGGCGTCGACCATGAGTTTGAGGGTGTTGGCCAGCGATGGAAATTTGATGATGTCACCGGCTTGATAGGTAGTGCCGTCCGGTCGGAGCCAGTAGTGTTGATTGTCGGTCCATTCTTGAATGAATTCGATTTCTCGTTCGATAGTGGCGACCGTTCGTGATCGCAGCGGGAATCCTTGTTCCGCGTATTCGATAGCACGGGCTGAGACGTCTTCAAAGCTTAGTGTGCCCCAGCGTTCAAGTACGGTGAGAGCTGCGTGTAGTGCCCCTGGCACGACGGCTGGGTCCAGTCCCTGACCCATGAGGTCACGGTCTCGTTGCAAGTACCAATCGATCGTGGCGTTTTTGGGGGCCCAGCCTTGACCTGTGATGGAAGTGACTTTCCCTTCATGGATAGGATAGACCAGTACTAATGCTTCGCCACCAAGTCCGTAGAGATCCTGTTCAACAACGCCGCCAACGAGGAGTGCGGCGACACCAGCATCAAATGCGTTGCCACCTTGAAGGAGAATTTCGAAGGCAGCGGATGTTGTTAGCGGATGTCCGGCTGAGACGCCGCCGTTACGACCCATAACGGGGGGGCGCTGGGCCGCGGTTACCAACGTTCCCAGTAAACAGGCTCCTACTAAAAGTGACGCCAAGATCGCTCGGGATTGGACGATGCGTTGTGTTGTTTCGCGCATGCTTGAGCTTCCTTTGTTTTTAGTATTCTCTACCTCGGTTAAGATGTATATGAATGATGTCCAGGCTGTATCACTAAAATCCAGTTCTTTCGTTTAGAGGTTAGCGTTTTCAGCGCTCATTTTTGGAAATGTCTATGTCTTCAACTACACAAAGTCAGTCTAGCTTACTACGCGGACTTAGTCGGTTCGAAGCTGTGGCCGTGGTCGTTGGTGGAGTTATCGGTTCAGGTATTTTCTTTAAGCCGCCACAAATTGCTGCAGTACTCGGTGATTTCTGGTTAATCATTGCTGTCTGGGTCGCCGCTGGAGGACTGTGCCTTCTTGGTGCTCTCTGTATCGCGGAGCTTGCTGCGATGCTCCCTCAAGCTGGTGGACTCTATGTGTATCTATCTGAAGCCTACGGGAAGTTCACTGCCTTTCTCTACGGGTGGACACTTTTTTGGATTGGCAGGCCTTCGGCGATCGGTGCTTTAGCAACGGCTTTTAGTCTGGCACTGCCCTTGGGTGAGCTGTCACGGCTGGCTATTTCGTTAGCACTTATTTGCACGTTGGCCTGGGTCAATATGCGTGGTGTGATTTGGGGTGGACAAACACAGAATGTCACGACTCTGATCAAGGCTGGGTTTTTAGTCTGTATTGCGTTACTGCCGTTACTTTTGGGATACGTCGAACCTGCGAACTTTTCTTCTGGTCTTGATCATCCCCGTGAGGAGTCGTTGATCATTGCCATCGGCGTGGCCTTGCTCGCTGTGCTTTGGGCGTATGACGGGTGGCACGAAGTGACGCCTCTCGCAGAAGAGATTAAGGATCCGCAACGGAACCTTCCGTGGGCGCTATTTGTCGGCGTGGGGATCCTAATGGTTCTGTATGTAAGTGCGAACGTGGCCTATCACAGCGTTTTGTCGATGAGCGAAATTGCAAGTGAACGTAACGTGGCGGCGGGACTCATGAATCGCACCATCGGATCGGTCGGTGGAGCACTAATGGTCGGCATAGTGATGTGCTCAGTGTTTGGTGCGATCAACACGAATTTGTTGCACGGACCGCGCGTGTTTTTCGCGATGAGTCGCGACCGACTCTTTTTCTCACAACTCGGTCGTGTGCATGCCACACGCCGAACGCCAAGTTATGCGATTGCGTCACAGGCAGCGTTAGCTTGTTGTCTCATCGTCATCGCGGGTTTTGTTCCGGTAAGAGAGATTCAGGAGCCAGTCGCAACATCGGCCATTGTGTCACCCTTACCAGAAGGCTACGAAGACCGAGTGACATTTCGTCCTGCGTCTAACGTTCGAACTACGTCCGGTGGCGAGGATATTACGTCGGATGGAGTGCTAGCTTTTCGCGGCGTGCCGATGCGATGGAGTGAACGCGTAGAGCTTGAATTATTGAGTGATTCGCCGAGCTATCATCTTGCGCTTGAAGCACTGTATAACCGTTCCAATCGACATGTTTTCGATTTATTAACCAACTTAGTGGTGTTTGGAACAGGGGCTTTTTATGTTCTAACTGTCGCAGGTGTGATTATTTTACGTCGTCGTTCACCAAATCTTCATCGTCCGTACCGTACCTGGGGGTATCCGGTTGTCCCCGTGGTCTTCCTTAGTGTCTACGTCTGGTTTCTGTCAGTAATTTTCCTAGAGCAACCGATTGAATCACTGTTTGGTTTGGCTGTCATCGCGACCGGGGCACCGGCGTACTACTTATGGAATCGGCAGCGTGTGGCGTCCGGCGCCAATTCTGATAGGGAACACTAGCCTGTACATGTAACTGGTAGGGGGTATGTGAGGGTTGGCCAGCCTGGGGCTGATGTTAATCCTCAGTTCAAATGGTCTGAATGGCATTTATGATGCTAGAATTGTCAGAGTTCCTACCTGCCTAAACTGCTCAGAGGCCTTTATTTGCGGGTTGGTGTTCCAAATTTTTGGATCTTTCGGTGATGGGTAGTGTGTGTTTCGGAGGAATTTTGTGTATGATCCTTGGTCGTCCCTGCTCTCAAATCCAAAGTTTGTGAGGAGGGGACGTCGCTTGTTTTAGGTTTATCGCATTTTGTTGGAATGAGTGAGGAGTGGCCAGAATGGCTCAGTCAGATGTAATCGTAGGTATTGGGGGCGCAGCTGGTGATGGAGTTGCGTCGGCGGGGAACACACTGGTTATTTCCCTCGCACGTCAGGGCCTTGGTTCTTATGTGTATAACGCTTACCAGTCTGTGATTAGGGGAGGGCATTCCTGGTTGCGCATTCGTGTGTCTGCCGAGAAGCCGCTGCATCACGGAGATCGTGTTGATGCGCTGATCGCCCTAAATCAGGACACGCTCGACCGTCATTTACAGGAGATTCATCCTGGCGGTGTGGCTCTGTTCAATGGTGGAAAGATCGAACCAAGTTATGAGCCGCCGCCTGGCGTCAGGGCTTTAGCGCTTCCCGTTTTGGAACTGGCACCAGCTTCTCAGCGGCTACCCGTCATGCAAAATACGGTGGCTGTCGGTGCGTTGACCTACATTTTGGGGCGAGATTTTTCAAAGCTGGCGTCCGTATTTGAAACGACGTTTGCCAAAAAACCACATGTCGTTGAGTCGAATATTGATGCTGCGAAGGCTGGGTATGACTACGCCGCTGCGAATTTTGAGCCGTTAGGGACACAACTCGAATCCACTGACCAGAAGTGGGCGAAAGTTTCTGGGAATGAGCTTCTGGCTATGGGGGCTGCTTTTGCTGGTTTGAAGTTCTACAGCGCGTACCCGATGAGTCCTGCAACTCACGTTCTAGAGTGGCTCGCTGGTCATGCTACCGAGCTGGGAATTTGTGTTCGTCAAGTCGAAGACGAGATCTCGGTCATCAACATGGCGATCGGGGCCGGACACATGGGGGTACGTTCGATGTGCGCTACCTCCGGTGGCGGTTTTGCCTTGATGACGGAAGCGATTGGAATGGCCGGCATCATGGAAACGCCTGTCGTGGCCATCAACGTGATGAGGGCTGGGCCGTCTACGGGAGTGCCAACTAAGACTGAGCAGGCGGATTTAACGCAGGCTCTTGGTGCTAGCCAAGGGGATTTCCCACGGATCATTATTGCACCGGTCAGCATGCCCGATTGCTTTGAGACTCCCGCTCTAGCCTTCGATTTGGCGGATCGGTATCAGTGTCCGGTCATCATTTTGACTGACCTGCTTCTGAGCGAGGGAACTGAAACGGTCGATCCGGCGTTCCTTGACAGGAGCTTCGATGTTGATCGAGGGGAACTCATTCTGCAAGCAGATGGTCCACCAGAAGGGGAGCCCTATCTTCGCTTCAAGGATACGCCTTCTGGTATTTCCCCGAGGGCTGTGCCTGGTACGCCGGGTCATGTGTACGTTGCGGCGAGTGACGAGCATGATGAAGACGGTGTTCTACTTAGTGACGTCTATACCGACCCCTTGCGTCGGAAGAAGATGGTGGACAAGCGGGTACGAAAGATGAGTACTGTGCTTGAGCATTTGCCACCGCCGCAATTTGAAGGCCCTGAGGACGCGGAAGTGACGGGGGGGGGTTGGGGGTCGACTTGGGGTGTGCTTCGGGACGCGGCGGAAAGGCTATCGGGGGAAGGTGTTTCGACTAACCATCTTCAGATTAAGTTCTTAGTTCCGCTTCAGGTTGACGAAATTAGTCAGATTTTAAAGAAGAGCCAACGTATTATTCTTGTCGAACAAAATCAAAGCGGTCAGTTCGCGCGTCACTTGCGTGCGGAAACTGGAATTGTGCCCCACGCTCATATTCGGAAGTACGACGGAGAGCCGATTGAGCCGAAGCACGTAGTGGCGGGCGTGAAGGAGATTCTTGCTGGTCAGACAACGCTGGTTGAAGCCTTGTCGACGGAGCCGGGTTGGCAGACGGAACACCCAACGGGTACAACTGGGGATTGGGCCGGGCGTCATTTAAAGCCTGTGCAGTGATGAAATAATGATTGGAAGGTGCCTGACTTGGTACTTTCAGTGAAAATTGAGGAGTGAGAATGACTACTGCAGTGATTCCCGTAAAGGAATACAAACCGGAAGTACCGTCTGATTGGTGTCCTGGATGTGGTGACTTTGGCGTACTAAATTCGTTGTTTCAGGTGTGTTCACAGTTGTCACTCCAGCCGCATAATGTGATGGTCGTGTCTGGGATTGGTTGTTCGTCGAATCTTCCTGGTTTTATTAAGGTCAACGGTGTCCACAGTTTACACGGCCGAGCGTTGCCATTCGCCACGGGGGCAAAGCTGGCCAATCATGACATGACTATTATTGCCACAGGTGGTGACGGTGACGGCTATGGCATTGGCCTGAATCACTTTATTCAAGCTATGCGTCGGAATATTAACGTTACCTACATTGTCATGAACAATGAGATCTATGGTCTAACGACTGGCCAAACTTCGCCAACGAGCGAAACAGGGATGAAGACCAAAAGTACACCAGAGGGTAATCTCGAGGGGATGCTCAATCCTATGTCGCTTGCGTTGGCATCGGGTTGCGGGTTCGTTGCACGTGGATTTAGTGGTCAGCAGAAGCATCTTTTGCAACTGTATAAGGAAGGCATTGAACATAAAGGGTTTTCTTTGATTGATGTCTTTAGTCCATGTGTCACTTTCAATAAAATACAGACTTACCCGTGGTTCAGAGAGCGTGTATATAAGCTCGAAGACGAGTCACACGATCCGACAGATTTGCTTGCCGCACATGAGAGAGCCCTAGAGTGGGGTTCAAGAATTCCGATTGGCCTGCTTTATCGCAACCCTGATCCAAGACGACCGATTGATGAATTAGATAAAACGCTGGAATCAGGTGCGCTCGTGCATCAATCGACTGAGATTAGTTCAGAGCAGCGAGCGAAAGCTATAGCTGAGTTTATGTAGTACACCAGCGGGGAAAGGTCTGGAAGGGCCTTTCCCTAGGTTGCTGGGTTTTCGAGCTTAGCGATCTGTTGACGTAGTTTTTCTACTCCGAGGGGTCTTTCATCTCCTGGAGCGGCCAGCCGCGTTTGTAGTAGGCAGCATCCCAGAACATCCATTCATAGCGGCTACCCAAGTGGAAGTGTTTTTGCATTGCTAGGCGCATCTTCGAGTCTGCCTGGTTCGCAGTCTCATTGGCCATAGCTAAGATCGTTGTGACAGTAGAACCATAGGATTGCGAAGAGTACGTATCGATCCATTGCTGATACGCAGGTTCTGGTGAGCCATGTTCGGCTAACGCTTTACCGATTTCCCAATAGAGCCAATAGCAGGGTAGTAACGCTGCGATCGCCTCGCTAAACGGCCGCTCGTGAGCGGTTGTTAGTAGATAGTTCACGTAGGCGAAAGCGGCAGGAGACAGCTCGGTTTGCGCTACTTCTTCTGTGCTGATTTCATAAGTTCCTAGCACGCTGTCGTGGAGATGAAGTTCTTCGATTAATGCGGCGTCAGCATCCTTCTGTAAAAACTGTGCCCATTCACTCTTGGGTGCCTTTGAGGCGGTAATGCGTAGTGCTTGAGCAAATCCCCCTAAGAAATGTGCGTCTTGGACTAAATAAGCACCAAAAATTTCTCGATCGAGGCTTCCGTCTCGCATTTCTCTTAGAAAGGGATGATCGAGAATCGCATCATAGATATTGCGGTTGATTTCGAAAGTTTCTTTTGTAGTCATTCTTTGAATCCAAGATAGGCATCTTCAACGTTTTCACGGACCGATGCAATAAAGGCATCTGTAATCGTCACGTCGCTCGCGATAGAATGCCATAGGCCAGCATTTTTGATGTATGTTTTTAATCCAAAAAGTGCTTTGGCGACATCGTCCCAAGTGATATCCATAGCGGCGGGTCGAATATCTAAACCTATAGTACGAATAGTATTGAGCATTTCTTCAGCGCGATTCTCGTGTAGTAGTGCGCCGATGTAGACGCCGAGACAAACAGGTTGGCCGTGGATGAATTTACGACCGGTCTGTTGCTCCAGTGTATAAAAGAGGAAATGGTCGATGCCTTCGATGTGACGAGGATTCCAGCCGGCTCCGTGAAATGATGTGCCCCATTGAAGGCCATCTAGGAGCACTTCGATGCCTGTGGGTGTCAGATTTTTAATGTCTGGCACGTGATCGATAATAGCCTGTACTTTTGCAAGAGATTGATTGGCGAGGTTGATGTCGAAGGGCCATTGAGTTTCACATTTGCCTTGTTCCCATGCGTACTTCCAGTCGAGTACGCCTGTGTGAAAGCAGAGGACGTCACCGATTCCGGAGTAGTTTAATTGCCGTGGAGCCTGGGCGATGATTTCAAGATCTACGAAGACACACTCGGGAGTAGCCCATCCTCGGTAGACTACTTTCCCGTCTGTCCGCACTCCACTGCGGTGTCCATAAACCGCGTTTGAAGCTAAAGCAGTTGGGAACTGGAACAGAGGTGTCTGTTGGCGCCAAGCCAGGTACTTCGCGACATCGAGTGCTTGACCGCCGCCGACCCCCACGATAGCGGAGAAGTCTGAAAATTTAGTTGCGAGGCGTTCTAGGGCTGGTTGAGCTGTGGTTTGCACGAAATACACTTCATGTGGGGCGTCTATGATTTTCGGTTTGATTTTCGGCCAAAGATCCTCCATCGTGACGATGAGAAACGGTTGATGTACGAATTCAGGAATAGTTTCGATTAGTCCTCGTCCTGTCACCGTGGGAAAGCCGTAACGAATTTTTTCCATGGGGTGGATTCTCAGTAAGAGTTAGTCCTGGTTAATTGGGCGCTTAGCTTAGAGTCAGCTTGTATTTTATTTAAAGGTATTCACTTTGAGTCAATATGGTCAGGTCAGCCGATAGCAACTGCTACTTCGGCAATGCCGCAGGTGATTGTTTCGAGTCGTATGACATCGCCGTCCACGATTCCATCCGGCTGATTTCTCTGGCGGTCTGATTCCGGGGAAGCACTTGTTATAAATAGTGTTGTGAGTTCGGGGCCACCGAAACAAAGTGAAGTCGGGCGTGTTACTGGAACCTGAATTTCCTGGTCGATATTTCCGTCTGGTCGGTAGCGTGTTATCTGCGCCCCATCCCAGTGGGCGCTCCACAAGTGACCCTCAGAGTCGACTGTCATACCGTCTGGATAGCCGGCCTCACTGGGTACGGTTGCAAAAACTTCATAAGGAGGAATGATTCTTCCGCGGTCACTTTGGTAGCTGGCGGTTATGATTTGCCGAGTCGGGGAGTCTGTGTAGTAAATGCGGTCACCGGACGGGCTAAAAGCGGGTCCATTGAATACAGTAAACCCATCGTTGAGTGGAATCACGCCAGAAGTTCCTAGGTAGAAAGTACTGCCGAGTGGTTCTATCTCATTAAGATCGCATGATCCGAAAACGAAACCACCGGCACGATCGACCTTGCCGTCGTTTAGACGTGTCCGAGCGTGGAACTTTTCAATTCGGCAGTATGTTTCTAAGTTTCCAAAGTCATCATCTAAGTGGTAGAGCGTTTGACCGGCAGCCATAAGGTAGCCACCTCCCTGCGCGAGGACTATACAGCCAGGAGCTTCAGGGGTTTTGATGTGATATGTTCGATCATCGCCTGAGTTCATCCAAAAAACTTTGCGATTGGTGATGTCGATCCATACCAGGCGGTTGTGTCGCTTGTCCCAGAGCGCGGACTCTCCCAATTCGTTCGCAGTGGCTGAGTGGCGGTGAATGTTCACAGGCGGATTCTTGTTTTTCAGAAGGTACAGAGGATTCCGCCATCGACGACGAGAGTTTGTCCTGTGATGTATCGACTGTCGTCACTGGCTAGAAAGACAATCGGGCCAGCTACGTCTTCTGGTGTGCCAGTTCGCCGTAAAGGAAGACGACCGTGTTTGACAAAAATATCTTTAAACCACTGAGTGTCGTATTCGTGGCCACCGGTTGGTAATTGTGCCATACGAGTGTTGATGAAACCGGGCGCAACTGCGTTGACTCTGATCCCTATGGGACCGAAGTCGACTGCCATACAGCGGGTCATGTTGACGATACCTCCCTTTGCGGTTGCGTAGGCTAAGGCGTCGGGTTGTCCTCGGAGCCCTTGAATCGAAGCCACGTTCACGATGGCCGCTGTTGAGCTCTGTTTGAGCGCTGGCAAGGCCGCTTTGGTACAGTGGTAAGCACCGTTCAAATTAATGTCGATTACGGTTTTCCAATGTTCCTGGGACAGTGTTTCGAATGGGGTGCTGTCTGATACGGCAGCATTATTCACTAAAATATCGAGTTTGTCGTATGCCTTCAGTGCAGAGGCGACCATGTTTGAGGCACTTTCAGGGTTTGCTATATCAACAGGACAGGGCGTAACGGTTAAGCCGCCTGAACATAAGTGTGCAGAGACTTTGTGAACCTCTTTTTCGTCGATGTCGGCAAGTAGTACCCGCGCTCCAGCTTGTGCGAGTGCCTTGCCTGTTGCGAGTCCAATTCCTCGAGCTCCACCTGTGACTATTGCTGTTCGTTTGGCAAGATGATTTTCTGGCATGTGTGAAGCTCTTGTATCGTAGGTTTTACGAGTCACTTTCCAAACGTTTGTTCTACTCTTTCTCGAATATCTGCTAGGCATGTGCTGTCGAATATGGCTTCGTTCGCGATTCCATACCACAGGCTGTTTTTGCAGACGTAGTTTTTTAGGCTATGCAAGCTCTCTTCAACATTTTGCCAAGATATGCCCATGGCCTCTGGCCTAATGTCGACACCGATGTTATGAATGGCTTTGAGAAATCTATCAGAGTGGCTCTCGTGGAGGACTGTTCCGATGAACGTTCCTAGGCAAACTGGTTGACCATGCAGAAACGATTTGCCTGTTAAATACTCTAACGCGTAGAAAAAGAAGTGCTCGAATCCTTCGATGTGACGTGGATTCCAGCCAGCACTAAGAAATGATGCGCCACCCCATTTATGTCCATCGATAAGTATTTGTATGCCTTTATCGGTCATGTTACGTACGTCGTGCTGATTAGCGAGTAACGCTTCGACCTTGGCGAGAGAAGTACTTGCGAGTGATGAATCGTAAGGCCACTTGAATTCCGTGTTTCCTTTAGTATCTGCGTACTGCCAGTCAAGAACGGCAGTATGGAAACAAAGGACATCGCCGATACCGGCACGATTGATGGACAAGGGTGCTGAGCGGATGACATCGTAGTCAATGAATACAGTCTCGGGGACGGACCACCCAATGTATCGGATTATACCGGCGTAACGAATGGCTGAGCGGTGTCCAAATACCGCATCGACACTAAGTGAGGTTGGAAATTGGAAAAGTGGTCGCTGTCGGCGCCAACTAAAATACTTGGCTGTATCGAGTGCTTGTCCACCACCGAGGCCGACTACAGAGCTGAATGGTGGTAATTGTTGAAGGTCTTCGTCGAGTGCCTTCGCGTCCATCGAGCGAACAAAATAGATGGATTGAGCGTTTGGTAAAGATGACGAAAATTTTGGCCAAAGATCTTGCATTGTTACGATTAAGGTCGGACTATGCGCGAAGTTTGGTACTTCGGCGAGCAGGTTTCTCCCGTAAACCGTGTCAAAAGGTTGAATTCGCATCGGCTATTCAAGAATCTGTCAGTTGTATGTTATCAAAGTGGAGGTAGACTAGGTGAGTTTGGAGCCGAGAGCCGATAAATTATGTGCTTGAAAATTGCAATGATTCGGGGGCCACTGACAATGACTGCCAGGACTGTCATTGTCATTTTATCCGTAGTTTCAGGACTTAGTTGCACCGGGCGCAGCGATGAAGCGAGGTCAATCAACGTTTTTCTAATGCCGAGCCCCGCAGCTCAAGCGATTCGGAGTTTTATCCCGGCATTTGAGTTGGCAACAGAGACGAAGGTCCATGTCACCGAAACGCCGTGGGGAAATGCACATCAGAAGCTTTTATTGTCTTCTCAGCAAGGAGTAGGAGCTTACGATGTGGCCCAATTCGACAACTATTTTTTAGCAACCTATGGTGCAGCTGATGTGATGATGCCCCTCGACGATTATTTGTCTGATTCTGTGGCTTATGACATTGATGATTTTTCTGAGGGCCAAAAAGAGTACGGTAAATATAAAGGTAGAACTCTTGGCTTGACACTATCAACAGAGCCAATGATTCAATGGTACCGCACAGATATCTATGACAAATTAGGGCTTAAGCCTGCAACTACTTGGGAGGGATACAAGGCCAACGCTATTGCGGTACAAGAATCTGGCCTTGGTGATGGGGTCTTGCTCGGTTGGGGACCTCGTGTGGCTTGGTGGTGGATGACGCTGGTATGGAGTTTTGGTGGCCATCTCTACGACGATCGTTTAGTCCCTACGTTGAATACTCCTGAGGTTATTGAAGCGACAACGTACCTAAAGGCATTGACGGCCTATGGTCCAGAAGGTGGGCTGAGCACTGATGGCGATGGCGTGACCAATAAATTCCTCTCGCAAGATATCGGCTCGATGATTCAGTATTCTGGCTACTATGCAATGACTCTAGATGCTTCCAACAACAGGTATGCTGGGTTAATAGGGACAGCACCGATGCCTATGGGGTCTATTGATGTTACACATTTAGCCGGTTGGAACATTGGCATTCCGAGTGATTCTAAACAAAAAGATCTCGCCTGGCAGTTTCTTGAATTCGTACTCAGCAAAGAGAACGCAAAAGCTTACTTGTTATCTGGTGCTGCCGCTGTTGGACGGATCTCAATTACTGAAGATCCTGAATTGTTAGCCGAGCAGCCTTATCTTAGGTATCTTAATATTCCTAAAAGTAGCCGAATTGAGCGTTATCCACAGATTAGGGTTTGGCCAGAATTTGAAAAGGCGATCACTGATGTGTTGGCTCGTATTCTGGCCGGCACTGTGGGAGTCAGAGAAGGGCTAGAGACACTTCAAGCGAACGTTACTCCCATTCTGGCGAGAGAGCGTCAGCAGTGAGAACATTTCTTTGTGCAGGTTGGATCCAAGTAGATATGAGTTGGCTGTAGTACGGGAGATGAACTACTTATGGCTCGTGTGATTTTCGATGGTGTTAGTAAGGTGTTTGATGGAGATGTTCGTGCTGTAGATTGCCTCGACCTGGTTATTGAAGATGATGAGCTGTTAGTTCTAGTTGGGCCGTCTGGGTGTGGTAAAACCACATCACTTCGGATGTTAGCTGGATTAGAGGATGTGAGTGGGGGAGTAATCAAAATTGGCGATCGGGTTGTCAATAACGTTCCGACCAAGCAGCGGAATGTTGCGATGGTTTTTCAGAATTACTCTCTCTATCCCCACATGACAGTGAAGGAAAATATGGCCTTCGGGCTTAAGATGAGAAAAATCTCTTCCGTGATGATTGATGAGAAGGTCGATCGTGCCGCGAAGGTTTTAGATCTTGTCAGTGTTCTCGGGCGGCTTCCAAAGCAGCTTTCTGGTGGGCAGCGTCAGCGCGTGGCCATGGGGCGAGCCATAGTACGTGAGCCGCAGGTGTTCCTCATGGATGAACCGTTGTCGAATCTTGATGCGAAGCTTAGGGGGCAAATGCGAGCCGAGATTGCGCAGCTTCAGCGACGGCTTTCTGTGGCGACTTTGTACGTGACGCACGATCAGGTGGAGGCTATGACGCTCGGCGACCGTGTCGCAGTCATGCACGAGGGTGTTTTGCAGCAGGTTGCTGACCCCTATGAAATCTATACCAGGCCACAGAATATTTTTGTTGCTAATTTTATCGGCGCTCCATCAATGAATCTTGTCGAGAGTTTATTCGATATCGAAGATGGGGAGGGAGTGTGTAGATTCGGCAGTCACCAGATTCGAGTGCCCGGTTCGATTTTGTCGTCCCATCCAAGATTAGTTGAAATTGCTGGGTCGGCTGTGGGTTTAGGTGTTCGCCCCGAAGACATTACTAATGGGATTTCTGATGGGCAGAATGAACAAACTATTTCATCAGAGGTTCAACGTATTGAATACCTGGGCTCCGATACATTGATACACGTCACCGTTGACGCGCGAGGTGTATCTAGCATCTCAGGTGAAAGTGACCGGATTAAGGCTGGAGAGTCTCGACTAGCCAACGCGAAAGAGAAGACAACGTTTGTAATTCGTTGTGCTCCGAAGGTCCCGTTACAGCGAGGCCAGGTTTCGACTTTTACCGTGAATGTTGAGCGCCTGCACTTTTTCGATCTGTCCTCTGGCATTGCCATTTAGTACATAGGCAGTCATTAATGATGAGGTGGGTTTTGTGTGTCACAGCGATGTCCCATGCTCTGTTAGCCAGTCTGACAATCCTCCGAATCGAATAACTCGAAATTCTTCGGCCGCATTGAGACCGTATCGTTTGCCTGTGTCGGCGGAACGTTTCTGAAGCATCGATTCAAATAACGGCCGAAGATTACCTTTAAGTGCCTGTTCGATTAACGGCACTTGCCACCCGCCTGTCCTCGCTTGTAACTTCCACTGGTGGGCCATATTAATCAGCATGGTTTTTGAGCAAAGGGCAGCGTCAATCTTCGTATCTAGCGTGGTGCTGATATCTATAACGTCGGTGACATCTACAACACGGCGGCCAAAATACCAGCGTTCAAAGACTCCGAAAGGTCTTAGCCCTTCGGTTAAGTGTTCTGGATGGTGTTTGTCAAACTGGGCTGTCCAGAAAGCTTCGGCCGTGGCCTTTGCAACGAGAATATGGTCTTCGTTGTCCTCGTGAAACATGCTGTTTGGATCAAATGTGACTAATGAGTAGGGGCGATGTCGCCGAATTTCCCGAATAATACGCTCTCGAAGCTCGACTTCAGAGCGATCGCCTAGGACGTCGGTCGGCCAATCTAATTCAACGGTTTCTGTAACCCCAAGAAGTGACATAGCTTGATCGAATTCTTCTTTGTTGTGCTGGATTGTTGAGTCTTCGCTGAGTTCTAGAGAGTCCCAACGATCGTCCGTCACTCGGACGACCACGATTCGCCAGTCTGACTTTGCCCATAGTGCTATTGTTCCTCCTAGAAATAGGGCAGGATCGTCTGCGTGAGCTACGACGATTAGGATTGTGCGTCCATGTCCATCACTAATTTTTGTGTTTTGGGTCATTCCTCTCCTTCGTTGTGAGAGTGTCCACGGTTTTGGTTGCTACAGTTTCGCTCGAACCGCTGTGCTAGTCCAGCGGTATCAAAACTGGGCCGCTGGGCAGTTTTGTGCTTGAATTGCATTATCGGTTTGTGAGGCAGCTTATTTCATGGTTCGATCGCTTTTGAGATTTGTACGGTTAGCGATAGTTGTTACGACACTTGCGTATATGTGGGTAGCGTGTGTCGTGAATCAAGAAAACGCTGATTCGATTACGGTATTTCTTATCCCAAGCCCATCAGCATCTGTAATTCAGTCTTTCGTTCCAGCATTCGAACGAGAGACTGGAATTGAGGTCATGGTTGTGCAGGCACCGTACGGAGAGGCTCATCAAAAGTTGCTGCTTGCATTCGAGCTTGGAAGAGGTGCTTATGATGTTACGCAATTTGACAACATCTTTTTGGCAACGTTCGGTGTATCTGAAGTGATGACTCCTCTTGATATTTACCTTGAAGGTTCTATGGAGTATGCGATTGAAGACTTTTCAAGCAATCAGCAGGATTATGGGAAGTATGCTGGAAAGACTTTTGGTTTGACGTTGTCAACTGAACCGATGATTCAATGGTACAGGAAGGATATATACGAGAGTTTAGACCTCTCGCCAGCAGCGACTTGGGAAGAATATCGTGACAATGCGAAGGCTGTGCATGAGTCTGGTCTTGGGGATGGCGTTATTTTAGGCTGGGGACCTAATGTGCCGTGGTGGTGGGTTGGGTTGGTCTGGAGTTTCGGTGGGCAGCTTTATGACGAAGATCTCATTCCGACAGTGAATACTCCTGAAGCGGTAGCTGCTACAACCTACTTGAAGGATCTATTGGACTATGGCCCTGAAGGTGGCTTGAGTGCTGATGGTGATATGGTGACGCACAAGTTTCTATCGCAGAATATCGGTTCAATGATGCAGTTCTCTGGTTATTACGGAATGACTTTAGACCCAAAGAACACCTCTCATTTTGGTCTACTGGGAACAGCCCCTATGCCACGAGGCACGGTGGATGTTACTCATTTGGCTGGTTGGAATATTGGGATTCCTGTGGATTCGAAGAAAAAAACTTTCGCCTGGCGTTTTCTGGAGTTTGTACTCGGTAAAACCAACTCAAAAGAATATTTGTCAAGGGGGGCTGCTGCCATCGGTCGACTTTCTATTACTGAGGATCCGGCGCTACTCGAGAAGCATCCGTACCTTCCGCACCTAAGACTTTCCGGCGATAGTCGAATCGAGCGTTATCCACAACTAACGGTATGGCCAGAGTTTGAAAAATCTGTTGCTGATGCGCTTCGGCCAATACTAACGGGTGAGCAGACTGTGAACGAGGGCTTGGATGCTCTACAAGAGAAACTCAGGCCTCTCTTGGCACGGGAGCGAGAGTTGAGATGACATTCGTCCACGGTCAATCACTAGAACGAAGGGGGCAGTCACTCGCCACTGGGCTCGTGTTGCCTACGTGGAGTCTGTTGTTGCTAGTTTTTGCGCTTCCTCTCTTGATGGCTGTCTATTTATCGGTTCGGAATGAACAAATTGGTGGATTTATTCCTGCCGCATTTGTTGGAATTGAGAACTTTCGATCCGAGCTAAGTAGTCCGATATTTTGGGAGTCATTTCGTACAACTCTTACGATCATGTTTTTGGGCCTTGTACTACAGGTGCCTGTTGGCCTAGGTCTTGCGCTAGTCCTATATCAGCAGTTATGGGGAACTCGGTTTTTTCGTTCTGCTTTGTTAATTCCGATGTTGTTGACTCCTGTTGCGGTAGGGCTGATGTGGCGGTTTATGTTCGATACGGATCTCGGTGTTATTAACTGGCTACTTGAATCGACAGGGTTCACTGCTGAAAATTGGCTAGGGATGAGGTGGCCTGCTATTTGGGCGGTCGCGCTAGTTGATTCTTGGCAGTCCATCCCATTTGTAATGCTGATGTGCATTGCGGGTTTGGCCGGTCTTCCGAGTGGTCCTCTTGAGGCAGCGAGGATCGACGGTGCGAGCGCGTGGCAATCCTTTTGGCATGTGATGCTCCCAATGCTAAGACCAGTTTTGCTTGTTACGTTGATGATTCGTGTGATTGATGCCTTTAAGCTCTTTGATCTTATTTTCATCATGACGAATCGTGGTGGGCCAGGAACGGCGACACAGACACTTGCCATGTTGACCTATAACACGGGTTTCACTTTTCTGGCGATCAGCCGAGCGGCGGCTTTGGGACTGTCGTTGGTGATTATCAGTTTGCCGATTTATATCATTTGGCGAAGGGCCTCTGGAGGTCGCCGATGAATTTTCTAACATATTTGAAATACGTCAGAATTGGTCGGCTGTGTTCCTACGTGGGGTTACTGGCTGCGGTTCTAGTGTCGTTATTCCCTGTGTTCTGGACTTTGTCGACGTCAGTCAAAACACGGGTATCCACGTTCAGTATACCGCCACAATTTTTTGACTTTGCGCCGACTTTTAAAAATTACGTACAGCTTTTTTCGTCTAGTGATTTTCTCTATGTACTTTTGAACACTATACTTATTACATTCTTCTCAACAGTGCTTT
>CAZQMT010000038.1:7267-16752 GCA_964594555.1 uncultured Vicinamibacterales bacterium | reverse complement strand
AGCCGTGTTCGTGGCGTCCAGAGGTTGGCTCTTCCTAGCTCTTGGGGGTGTTTTTGCTCGTATTTGGTCAAGCAGTAACCCCCGCACGCCACCATGGTGATGGGCCACACCAAAACCAGGTCGATATGTTTCAAGCAAAACTCGCTCCAGTGAGAGAATCGCAAAGTCTCGCAGCGTAACATCATCAAGACCCTTAGAGGCTGATATATACGCTGACACCATCAATGCATTGGAATCGACGTACAAAGTTTTATCAACAGGCGGCGATGGCATGGCAAATCTGGCCTCCGCTGTAGAGCACTGATAGTATTCCTCATCAGCATGCTGACTAGAAAAAAACCCTCCGTCTATAGGATCGCTCAACTGTGTTTGTACATAACGAATGATATCTTCTGCACGCTCTTGAAATCGATGACAGCCGAGTACCCTGCATCCGTCAAGATACACTCGGAGTAGATTCGCATTGGTGTCAAGCTGTTTCTCTAATTGTGGGTTAGTCCAATCTTGTGCAAGAGCGTGGCTAAAGAATCCCCCATCTAATTCATCGTAAACCTGACTCCAGCCCATGGAATCTAAAGTCAGTGTTAGTGCATGTCTAAGCCAGTCATCTGGTGTTTCCAGATATTGATCAAGCAAAAATTGAAGAGCCTCGGCATGCGTAAACTTCGGCGAAACTCCAAAACCTCCGTAAATGCTGTCAAAATCATCGGACAAATTGGTCTGCACCCAATCCGCCACCTCAAAACCACGTTCAGGTTTAACATCAACAGCACATATAACATCAATATCGCTACGGCGATTCGTCAAAAGATCGGCCACACGCTCATCAATTTCATCCTGGCGCGTGCGATACGCCGTCACAACATGGTTTAATGCATCAGGGAACCGCTCTCGGGAAACATAGGTGCCTCCACACAAAATTTCCCCCTGTGCGTTCAGGAACGCCGTCGTCGGAAGTCCTCCGATGTTATATCGCTCAAAAATATCAGGTCGGCGATCAGCATCCACTCTAATTGGTACGAAGCATTCACTAATGATCGATATAATTTCCTCGTCGTTATAGTTAAGCCGATCCATCTGGCGACACCAGGGACACCACGTGGCTGTAACAAATAGTAAAATAGGCTTGTCTTCTTTTTCAGCCTTTGTGAAACTTTCTGTGTTCCACTCGAGCCACGGAACGGCTGTTTTTGAAAGACTCATAAAAACAATTCACAGGACCAACAACTCTTATGTTTGGATACAACCGAACAACGTCCTAAATCTAAAACCACACTCTACATAATGGCGCTGATGCTTGCACTTCGCTACTTGTATCTACTTAGTCTCACGCCTTGGCTCGGGGGCATGATTGTACTCGGTGCAGTTGTAGCACCTGCACTTTTTGGAACACTCGAAACAAGCAATATCTTGAACGGTCGGGAGCTGGCTGGAGCAACCTTCGGAGAAATCGTTCGTCGTTTCCATCCAGTCGCATATACCTGCGCTATCTTGATGCTTACGAGTTTAATCGCACAAATGATCTTAATACCACGTCGGACAAAAACATATTTAAAAGTAGGTCTTGTTCTAATCATGTTGTCGTCAAACATCTACACTGGGGTTGAAATTCTTCCTGAAATGGAAAATCTACGGCAGGGGCTCCTATTGTCTACGACCGACTCAATAAAACAACCCCAAGACCAGATTAAATTCGACATTCTTCACAAAATGTTTACAGCCATTATGATGCTGAACATAGTTGGTGGACTAATTCTCACATTTTTAGAAACGTACGAGTCAGCACTAAGAGACAAACGTCGGCGTTCATAACCTTAATGTAGTATGGGCAGACAATCTAAAAGTAGAATTAGCAGTTAGACAAACTTGAGATGCCAAGACTATCTGGAAAGTTGATATCCTAAACGTAATGCTAAACGACTTAACCCAGGCCGTGTTATCTCGAGAAGAGGTTATACGTTATCTCCGAGGAGGACCAAAAGAAACCGAGGGGCAGGCTCGAGAACGCATTTGTGCCTACCTAAACGAGCTCCATACTACACAGAGATATACGATCTACCGTGCGCTTAAACACCCGCTCTACCCCATCCTCAGAAAGATTACTCGAATTGTCGAAGGAATCGATGTCGTTAAGCACGCCACAAAAACTTCACGGGTGATTTACGTATCAAATCATCGCAGCCACACCGACTACTTGATTGAACCACTCGCACTAGATGACAACCACATACGACCTCCCGTTATCGCTGCCGGAATCAACCTCTTCGGTGGACCGCTTGGATTGATACCCAGACTCGTCACTGGGGCTATACCCATCCGTCGGGATACCAGAGATCCCGCCTATCTCGTTACTCTGAAGGCGTATGTTGCTGAAGTACTCCAGCGACACGACCTGATGTTATATCCGGAAGGGGGTCGAAGCTACAGTGGAGCCCTGAAACAACCGAAGACGGGGCTACTACATGCAGCAATGCAGAGCGAATGTGACACCCCACCACTTATTATCCCGATGGCAATCGCCTACGATCTCGTTCTCGAAGATCACATTCTTGCCCGTCAAGGAGTCAAACGTCGCCAGCGCCCATTCGCCCTCGAGTTCGCTGAAATGGTACGCTACGCCGTCGGTTATCAATCACGAGCATTCGTAACATTCGGCGAACCAATTTCAGTCGAAGGCTGGAACCCGCATTCACGCCGAGATGTTATGGCGCTAGCCAAGCTCGTTCGTGAACGAATCGGCACCCTCTATAAAGTACTCCCGACTGCATTAGTTGCAGCCTCCATTAAACCCTCGATCACACGGGACGAACTAATGGACCGCATCGATAACACTCTCGAAGCACTGCACAAGTTAGGAGCCAACCTCGGAGTACAAAGCGGTAGAGACGCGCTGGATTTAGCGACAGAAACTTTGGTAGCACGTGGCATCATCGTAAAGGATCAAGACCGTGGATTCTTCGTTAGTGATCTATGCAGATTCAGAGTTCTCGAGCGGAAAGTTCTCCGTTACTACGCTCGATCCATCCAACATTTGCTCGACAGCCCATCCATGGAAAGTCGTCCTAACTAACTCACAACTCCATCAGCGTAGAAGCCTTGAGCAACTTCGAATAGAGACAACGCGTTTAGCAAAAATCTCTTGCAAGATCGGCCAGAACGTCACGACAGTCAAGAACATCCTGAAGGTTCACATATTCTTCTGTACTGTGGAGTCCAGCCCCACCAGGACCGAAAAGCAGCGACGGGATTCCTGAATAACCAAGAATTCCAGCGTCGGTCCAAAACGACATCCCGGTTGCATCGGCAGAAAAACCTCGGCCAGACAACACCTTGCCTAATGTGCGTGTTAGCTCGTGATCGGCAGACAACTCGTGCGGAGGCCGGCTGAACATCACCCGGCATTCACCCCCAAACTCTGCATCATCAGCTTTTAAATCCATCAGTATGGTTTCCATCTCACGTAATACCGTGGCTTCTGTTTCACCAGGAACAGTACGCCGTTCGAGCTTAAGGACAGCACAATCAGGATAAACACTGAGCTCTCGACCGCCAGAAATAGTCGAGGCATGCAACGAAGCTGGTCCTACCAACGGGTGCGACGACTTGCCCTGAAGGGCCTCGTTTAATTCTTCAAATTTTGCTAAAACACGCCCCATATACATAATCGCATCCCGACCATCCTTCGGTCGACTCCCATGCGCCGCACGTCCACGGGTCAAAACCTCAGTCCAGACAAAACCTTGATGAGCCACTGCGATTCGAAGGTCTGTCGGTTCCGTCACCACAGCACCATCAGCCGTCCAGTGAGATACCAAGGCCTCTGCACCAAGACTAGCGTGCTCTTCATCGCACACCGCTGCTATTACGAGACGACCAGTCTTCAGACCTCCTGAATTTACAAGTGTACGGGCGGCGCCAAGAATTGCTGCGATCCCTCCCTTCATATCTTGGGCACCACGGCCGTAGAGACGGCCCTCTCGCTCAACAGGCTTAAAAGGCTCTCGCATCCCGTCTACTCCGACCGTATCCATGTGGCCACAAAGCATCAGAACACGGCCGGGCGTACGCCCTTCGAGTACGCCAACAACATTCGGTCGTCCTGGAACGATATCTGTCGTCTCTACATCCAGCCCAATCGTCCTGAGCTCAGCGGCAATCACCTCAGCGACGTCCTGCTCACCAACAGCATTAGGAACCAAGGATGGATTCACAGAATCCGTAGCAACTAAATCTCGTAAGATCTTAAGAGTAGGGTCCATATCTTCAAATCAGCGATGAAATTCAGCCGCGTGAAGTCTAACAGCTCTTGACAACCTTAGTCCTTTTCAATTTCGACAATTACATAAATCAAAGCCTAGGCCAGCTCTGCTATCATGACCAGGCAGGGTATTAAAAGAATCAGTCTTCACTCGAGCTATACCAAAAACATAAATGATAAAAATGTCTATGACTAAATTTTCTACGATCCCAGAGGGCTCATTTCTAATGGGTAACAACCAAGGCCGTGCCAACGAGCGTCCCGCCCATCTTGTCTGGACCGACTCATTCGATATAGCGATATACCCCGTTACCCGAAGTGAGTACACAAAGTTTCTACACGAGACCGGCCACGAACTGCCACATGAGTGGAATTCACCAACTCTTTCAGCTCCCGATCTTCCTGTCGTTGGTGTGAGCTGGCATGACGCCGTCACATATTGTCACTGGCTAGAAAAACTTGGGCAACCGAGTCGCCTACCAACCGAAGCCGAGTGGGAGCGAGCAGCTCGCGGAGGAAAGGAACATCAGCGATATCCTTGGGGAGACACTATCCCCGACTGGATTCCTAATCATGGCCGTGGCCCACTCGACTCTCCCTGGTCAGTAAGTACTGGCAATCCAAACGATTTCGGGATATACGGAATCTCTACAAACATCCACGAATGGTGCGCAGATTGGCTCTCTCCTCATTACTACGCCACATCTCAAAAACATAACCCCACTGGCCCAAAAGACGGAATCAGACGTGCCTCAAGAGGCGGCGCCTGGCGCCATGCAATGACAATAAGTCGTTCAAGTGCACGAAGTGGAATCGACCCTTCGTTCCGCTACAACGACTATGGATTCCGTATTGTCCGAGGAGACTAATCCCTTAAAGAATTTTTCTCACTGCTGGGCTAACCGAAACAACAATTCTAAATAAAACTCACAACATGCCTACACTCGATCGCGCTACTGAGATCGCCCTTGCCGTTCGCGAAGCTGGTGGCCGCGCTCTGTTTGTCGGTGGATGGGTAAGAGATAGTCTTCTTAATCTTAAGACCAAGGATATCGATCTGGAAATCTATGGTCTTCCCGCCACTACTCTACGCACATTATTGGAATCGCTTGGACGTATCGATGCTGTCGGAGAAAGTTTTACTGTTTACAAGCTAGACGGTATTGACATCACGCTTCCTCGAACTGAGTCAAAAACCGGAAGAGGACACCGAGGATTCGAAGTAACTGGAAATCCGTGGTTGCCAATTGAGAAGGCAGCACAACGACGAGATTTCACTGTCAACGCAATCGCGTGGGACCCACTGACAAGTGAGTATTTTGACCCGCATGGTGGTCGCGAAGATCTAAGACTTGGTCTCATTCGTGCAGTCGACACAAACACCTTCGCCGATGATAGTCTTCGCGTGCTACGGGCTATCCAGCTTGCCGCCAGACTCAACTTCAAACTCGATCCGAGTACGAAACAAATTTGCAAAGAAATTTCTCTTAACGACCTTCCTACAGAACGTATCTGGGGAGAACTAGAAAAGCTACTACTCTTAGCTCACCGACCCTCTGTCGGTTTTGTATTGGCGCGAGAGCTCGGAGTCATCGAGAAACTATTCCCTGAACTCGAAGCACTAGCTGGGTGTCCGCAAGAGCCGGAGTGGCACCCCGAGGGAGACGTTTGGACACACACCTTAATGGTTGTCGACCAAGCGCGAAAACGTATTAGTGACCTCGATTTCCCACAGCGCGTCGCTGTAATGCTCGGTGCGGTATGTCACGACTTCGGTAAACCTTCAACAACAGCTACCATAGACGGCCGAATCCGATCCTTAAATCACGAAGCGGCCGGCATACCACCCACCGAGGCATTTCTTGATCGACTCAACATTTCGACATTCAAGGGGTACGATGTACGTCATCAAATTCTCGGCCTCGTGGCTAATCATCTAAAACCAGGCATGTGGTTTAAGGCATCAGACAAAGTTGGTGATGGTGCCTTTCGACGACTCGCACAAAAAGTCGATCTCGAACTTCTAGCAAGACTGGCAAAGTCTGACTGCCTAGGTAGAACAGGAAAGTTCGATTGCTCAGCAATGGATTGGTTCCTAACACGTGCGCGTGCCCTCGGCGTCGAACACAATGCACCAACTGCCCTACTAAGAGGCAAACATCTGTTAGCGCTTGGATTGAAGCCAGGACCACCGGTTGGAAAACTACTCAAGAAAATCTACGAATACCAGCTAGATGGCAAGATCTCATCGGAAGCCGAGGCGATCGCTGAAGCCAAACGCCTACTCGCTTCTGTCAAAGTTCCCGAAGAGACGCGCCGTAGTTAAACCAAGCTGAGAACAAAACAACTGCCCGTTGGATACCAAAGTTGGCTCACTAGCCATGTAGCTCAGACAGACTCATCCCGAATGACTTTAATGACGTCGAAGAATCTACCATAATGCAGTCGTGCCACGAGACACCCTACTAGATTTTTTCGATGACCTCTCTGAACAAACTGAGGAATTTCTTATATACGATAACGGCTACCAGACTCGAAGCTATTCCTACTCTCAAATTTTCAGCGCCGCCAGAGACTTCCAAAAGAAACTCTCGAAAGCTAGCTTATCCAAAGGGGACAAAGCTCTCATTTGGTCCGAGAACAGACCAGAGTGGATCATTTCTCTCTGGGGCTGTCTCCTACAAGGAGTCATCCTTGTACCGATTGACTATCGCGCTTCAGAAGAATTCGTCCTCAAGGTTAGACGTATCGTCCGAGCTAGACTCATTCTCGTCGGCGAGGAAGTTTCAAAACCATCTCTAGAAAATGAGTTTGAAGTATGGAACATACGGAACACAACAACGATTCCATTTCATCCACATATCAAAGGACAAAACACTTCAAAGACTAAACAAGACACACAACAACTTGACCGAGACGATATCGCCGAAATCATCTTCACCTCAGGGGCCACATCTGAACCCAAAGGGGTCGTCATAACTCATCGTAATATCCTAGCGAATATCATACCGATCGAACGCGAAGTGCAACACTACAAGCACTATATTCGTTTCTTTTTCTCAATTAAGTTTCTCAATCTCCTCCCACTCAGCCACATGTTCGGTCAAGCAATGGCCACCTTTATACCGCCCATGCTTCCAGGTGCTGTAATTTTTATGCGTGGTCACAATCCAACAGAAATCATCCGGCAGATAAAAAAACGTCAGGTGTCTGTGCTCGTCTGCGTACCAAAAATTCTCGAAGTTTTACGTGATCACATAATTAGGCTCATCCCAGAAGCAGCTAACCCCACGTCACCGCCTCCACACTGGATGATTCGATGGTGGCGCTACCGAAAAATCCATCGATTGCTTGGTTGGAAATTTTGTAGCTTTATTGTCGGTGCTGCTCCACTCGATCCCACGCTTGAAGAATTTTGGTCTCGACTCGGCTATTTGGTTATCCAAGGATACGGTCTCACCGAAACTGCGCCGATCGTAACGCTTAACCACCCTTTTAAGTCAAAACGTGGAACAGTCGGCAAACCAATCTCTGGAGTTGAAGTGCAAATTGCGGAAGACGGCGAAATCCTTGTACGAGGCGAGAACGTCACTTCTGGTTACTACCAAACAGACGCGGTTAATAAATCCGTGTTCGAGAACGGGTGGTTTCACACCGGCGACATCGGCTCATTTGATGACGAAGGTCGCCTCAAGATAAGAGGCCGTAAGAAAGAAATGATTGTCACCCCAGAAGGGCTCAATGTCTTTCCTGAAGATATCGAGAAGGCACTTAATTGTGAACCTGGTATCCATGAAACAGCCATTGTAGGAATTTTTCAAAATGGTAAAGAACGAGTACACGCAGTCCTGGTAATCAATGAAGAATCAGACCCAGACGCAGTAATACGACGAACCAATAGAAAACTCGCAGACCACCAGAAAATAAGAAGTTTCTCCTTGTGGCCAAACGACAACCTACCAAGAACTGAAGGAACGCAAAAACTCAAGCGTCATGAAATTAAGTGCTGGGTCGAAGATGGTAGAACTCCTCGCACACACGAACCAGTAACAAGTGACACGATAGCATCGGTCATCACCGGTTACACAAACAACCGCACGATCACACCAGAAACCACATTCGACGAACTCGGACTCAGCTCCCTAGAACGACTCGAAGTTATGATGACAATCGTAGCACGCTATCGCACGACCCTGGACGAAGCATCGTTCAGTTCGGTCAGTAGTATTGCCGAGCTTCAGAAACTCGTCACAGAGCCAAAACCCAGCTCTGAGGTTCAAGAGTCTTACAACTTTCCCATATGGAATCGAAATCTCTTAGTGAGAACCATTCGCCGCCTAAGCCTAGCGACCTGGCTCCTCCCACTAACAAAACTCTTCGCTCGGATTCGTGTTGACGGCCTACAGCATCTTCGTGCTCTAAACGAACCGGTTGTATTCGCTTCAAATCATCAAAGCCATCTTGATACACCTGTGATTTTAGCGGCCCTGCCTCCTCAGTGGCGCTATCGTACAGCGGTAGCAATGGCCAAGGAATTTTTCAAAGCCCACTTTCATCCAGAAGGCCTAACCTGGCATACCCGTCTGACAAATAGCTTGAACTATTATTTGGCTACATTCTTCTTTAATACTTTTCCACTTCCGCAAAGAGAAATCGGCACACGACAAACATTACGCTATATGGGAGAACTAGCCGAGGAAGGACTCTCTATCTTGATATTTCCAGAAGGACGACGAACTGACTACGGTGAAATTAATAGCTTCAGCCCCGGCATCGGCATGATCGGCGTTCGGCTTGGTCTACCAATTGTGCCAGTACGCATCGAAGGCCTCGACAAGGTGCTACATCACTCGTGGCATATGGCGAAGCCAGGCCGCGTACACGTTACATTCGGCGAACCAATTCGGACATCAGGAGAAGACTACACAAAACTTACTGCTAGCGTCCAAGAAGCAGTCTCACGTCTATAAACCAACCTTGCATTCCATAACCAGATTGCGGCGCTACATCCGGTGTGTCAGAATGTTGGTACTGGGGGATTATTGAGTAAAGAAGATCTCATCGACGTCCAAGGAACTATCGTCGCTGTTCATAGTGGTGGACTGTATCGAGTTCAATGTGATGCAGGCCATGAAGTACTCGCACAACTGAGCGGGCGTATGCGTCGATTTCGGATTAAGGTAGTTCCGGGAGACCGGGTCACCGTAGGTGTATCGGCGTACGATCC
>CAZQMT010000038.1:0-7257 GCA_964594555.1 uncultured Vicinamibacterales bacterium | reverse complement strand
TTCCGCGCTCGGTAAATCCACACGCCAGGCATAAAAGTTTTCTGGCTGCCGGACAAGACGAAGCTGAGCAACTCGCTTCGTATTAGTTGTCTGCTGTCGCTGAGAAAATAATCCCTGACCTCACAAAAATCAGATGCTTAAGTACCCTCCTGCCTCTTCCGCAATGGAGCGCTTCTCAATCTGCCGATGGCGTGCAGCCCCAGAGCAAGGTGATTATTGTACTCACCGAGATGTCCTTCCACTGGCTGGAGTCAACAGTTTCAACCCGAATGCTTGGTGTCAAGACTGCGAATTTTACAAGTTACGGCGTCAGTCACGCAGGTTAGAATCCAGTAAGGTTAATGGCAGGTGAACAACTTCACATAATTGCTCGCACTAATAATTTCATCGAAAGACACCAAATTAAAAATCGAATAATAGACACAAAGCATCTGGACGAAAGTCCGCTAATCTCTTTCCATTCCGATTACTCACTAAACTCTGTTGCTAGTTCCACCCACTCACCGTTAGGAGCCAATTTTCGATAGGCACGCCAATGAGCCTTTGCTTCACGAGAACGCCCCATTTTTTCCAAAGTCACTGCGAGAGAAAAATGTGCCTCAGCATACAAGGGACCCACTAACAAAGCTTCTTCGTAACAAGACTCTGCCTCTTCATAACGGCCAAGATCATGATGGACATTCCCTAAGTTGAAATGTGCTTCAAAACAGCGGGGGTCAAACTTCGTGGCCCGTTCGTAAAGTGCTTGGGCCTCAATAAGCTGATCACGTGAGTAATGGATGTTAGCGAGATTAACAAGTCCAGCTACCATTGCGGGATCAATCAGCAATGCACGCCTGTACAAGTTCTCAGCTTTCACTTGTGTCTCGAGAGTTCCGTCATCAAGCTCTGAACCCTCAAGAAAGTACTGATCTGCCAAATTTAATGCTTCTCTAGAATCATGCGTATCTTTGGAATCAGCATTTTTTTTAATTTCTTGTCTCGTCTTGAGAACCAAGACTTTCGCCGAAAACGTGTCGCTTTTTGATGCTTGGAAATCAAACGCCAACTGACCTCCACGCTCGGCCAGTAAAGCACGAACAATCTTACGGAAAGAAACACCTTTTGCAACCTGCGCAATAGTGTTCCTAATTACAATTAGATCAGAAAAACTATAGTAAATTTCACTGTTTGTCCTAACGACCGATCGGATTAGTCCCCACTTCTCGAGATAACGAAGATGATCATCTTGAACCGTCGGATAAAGACCACGAATATCTTCCAATCCATAGTAACGCTGAGAAAGTTGCTCAGGTGAAGACAAGCCAGTCAACTCACAAAACTCTGCCTCGGTCAGAATACTTACATGTCCGGTGAGAGCTGAATTGATTTTGTCAGCTTTTTTTAAATTTCGAGACCTCGCAGGACTTTCTGCACCGACTACCAACATCGTAGTTCGTAAATTCACCTCATCCGAAGCGACACCCCCTAGCCGTTTGACCAGAACCTTTGCCTCACGCCTACCCACCGAGGAAAGTTTCCCAGAAAAGGCTACAACCTCATCAGTAAAGACAGACCGCACAAAATTTTTATGACCCATTAACGAATATGAAGCTAAAAGGAACAAGAAAGCTGACTACTAAGAACCCTGTAAAAAGATGAAGGAGACGTTAAACAATGTCAAGTGGATGTTCGCCGGTAACTTCTTGCAGCCTGTGCTCTTTTTTTATGGGAGCATCTTTATCACAACGATTTTCATGACTCTTTTTTAACTATTGAGACGAACGTCGCTTGCAGTACAAAACCAGCGACAGCACAAGGTAATATGTAGGAAACCATAGTGAAAACATTAGCAAGGAATTCGAGACTTCTGGTAATTGAAAAATCAATAACAACAGCACTCCCCCCCAAGCCGCGCACATAACAACAGTCAGAGAACGAAGTGTAGGTGTTCTCGACGGGTACACAAACCCAACCGGTAAAAAAACTAAGGCTGAAAAAACTATGAGCAGCACGCCGTTGAAAAAAGGTGCTGTGTTCGCAGCGCAGATGTAAAACGCTAGGATGTTCCAGTACGACGGAAAACCCATAAAGAAATAGTCTTCAGTCTTAGCGTTTACAAATCCAAATCTCAAAGCACTCGACAATAACATCACACTGGCAACAAAAAACCCCCACTCTTCTGGCAACCGCCCAGCCTGATAAAGTAAAAGTACGGGAAGAAAAACAAACGTTAAATAATCAACAATATAGTCAAGCCTTTCTCCAATAAAACCTGGGGTTCGCTCTCTAACTCGAGCAACCCTGGCAATCCAACCGTCAGTCGAGTCAACAACCGTAGCGACGAAGAACCAAAAAAAAGCACTCCGTTCGTCGCTATCAATAATCGCCAAAGCGGCCAGGAAGGCAAAGATTACGCCGGTAGCAGTATAGAAATGGGCGAACCAAGCCACAATCTAATCTCCATTCCCATTACTACGACTTAACGTAAAATCGCTCACAAGGAAATTCAGATCGCACCGCCAAGAAAAGATACGGTAAATATAGTCGAAGGCTAAAGACTACCGTTGAGCCTTAAGCGCAGCTCGCGTTTCACGCTCAGCCTCTCTTCGCTTGATAGTTTCCCGCTTGTCGTGTGATTGCTTACCCTTAGCCAGACTTATAGACACTTTTACGTGACCATTCTTGAAGTACATACGAACCGGCACCAGAGTCATACCTCGCTGGATCGTCTTACCAATCAATTTTTGGATCTCTTGACGGTGCAACAATAATTTTCGTCGCCGAGTTGGCTCGTGATCAGAAGAACCACGGTGACTGTAAGGACTAATATGGACGTTATAGAGAAACACCTCACCGTCTTCAACACGTCCAAAACTGTCACGAAGGTTGACGCGACCCTCTCTGATAGCCTTGACCTCCGTGCCCAGAAGTGCCACGCCAGCCTCGAATGTCTCTAGAAGATGGTAATCGTGAAAAGCCTTTCGATTCTCTGCAATTGACCTCTCGGCCTTCTGACGGTCCGTTCGGTCTTTCACTTTGTACTCCTGGCCTCAGAGACTAAACTCCGGACTCCGATATCGAGCGAAATACCGTTACTCAAGACCTAGCACAAGTGGCACATCCGCCTGCACCGCAGCCTCCAGAACCACAACCACCTGGACCGGTGGGATTACTGCAACCACCCTCCTCAGCGCAACCTCCCTGCTTGACTCCCTTGCCGTTCGGCAACTCGTAGCGAAGACAGCATTTCAATCGACCACACAATCCAGACAACTTGGAAGGATTCAAACTTAGACTTTGTTGTTTAGCCATTTTTATTGAAACTGGCTCAAAGGACTTTAGCCATGTCGTGCAACACAACGGTCGACCACAGGAACCATAACCACCAAGCATCTTGGCTTCGTCACGTACACCGATCTGGCGCATCTCAATTCGACTATGGAACTCCGATGCGAGCTCTCGCACTAGCCCCCTGAAATCAACTCGATCTTCAGCCGTAAAATAAAAAACCAAGCGAGAACCATCGAGCAACTTCTCCGCCCGCGTGAGTTTCATATCTAAGCCACGTTCTCGAATTTTCATCTGGCAGACACGGTAAGCATCTTTTTCCTGCTGTTCTTGTTTAAGCCGAGATACGATGTCTTCACGCTTAGCACGTCTGACAACACGGTGACCGGTGTCCTCAGGCTCACGTTTAGCTTCCAGCGCAGGGATATGCGTAGCTACAGTGCCAACAGCCGCTCCTTGATCCGTTTGCACAACAACTTTTTCACCAAGCTTCGGTGGATCGAGCGCAAGATCGTCAAGTAGAAAAGTCTGCGAACGACCAACCGGCGTAAACTTAATGGAAACAAACGGACGCGTCGCTGAGGTACTCATATATATCTCTACTATAGGCTACCAGGATAATTCTAAACCTACTAAATCTTAAAGACTATCCAGTCAGCAACAAGTTTTGTACTTGCGTTACGCTCAAGAGCACGTAAGGCCTGACCAGTAGACAAAAACGCACGGGAAATTCGATCCCCACTAAACGCCTTGGTCAAATCCTCTAGATCTGGACCAAGGTCAGCGTTAACCAACTGACTCCTGTCCGCACGGGTTGATAGAAGTTGCACATCCCTCAACAAAGACACCAGAGCCTGCAGGCGTCGATTCAGGTCATTTCGATCAACAGTACGACTGCCCCCCTGGCTCACCAGCGCACGAGCAGTGTCAAATTTATGCTTAGGCCCAGAATCATGAGCTAGGTTCTGTAAAACATGGGTCGCAACCTCCCGAGCCTCAGCTAACTCGCCTGCCTTCTCTTGTAGAGCTTGCGCAAGCCGCCCATCGGCCATAACCGCAACTGCTGTTGCTTCAGTTTCACTGCAGCCGGTATCCCGTTGAAGCACTGATACAATTTCAGACGAGCTAAGCCGTCCGAACCGAAGACACTGGCAGCGGGAACGTACAGTTGGTAACAGAACGTCTGGACGGGATGACACCAGAATCATTATCGAAGTAGGTGGCGGCTCTTCAAGGGTTTTTAATAACGCATTCTGTGCCTCAGGGACTAAGAAATCCGCGTTGTCGATAATGACCACACGACGTCGCCCTTCGAATGGCCTATACGCCGTACTTTCAATGATTTCTCGAACTTGATCAATTTTAATCGTTCCCGTTTGACCAGGCACAAGTGTCAGAACATCTGCGTGGGTCTTCCGTACGATCCGAACACAAGACGAACATTCACCACAAGCGTCCTGCTCGAAACGAACTGAAGAGACTGGTTCACTACAGTTGACAGCCTGAGCCAAAGCCACAGCAATCGACTGCTTACCAACACCATCTGGACCAGAGAAAACTAAACTCGGCGGAAGCGTGTCCCGAGCGACGGCCCTCGAAAGAAGACCTAGTAAACGGCGGTGACCCATGAAGTCGCGGAAGGGCATGACAGTGGGTTATGAAACATCGTATCACATCGATCACATCTCGACATCAGACTAACAAGGAAAGAGATTACGAGTTGACTCGTTCTGCTAAATCATCAGACCAGTATTCATTTTTTTCATCGAATAACCGTCAAAAATTCCCTTAATTATAGGCTTTAATCAACCTGTAAACGGAGCGTGCTAAAATGTCACAGCTTGATTACTTTCGTGTAACAACCATTTGGCTGTTGATAATGTTGTGTTTCCGTTCATCTATCCTGTAAACAGGATGAAAAAATGAAAACCCGTACAAAAATCACCTTCAGAAGCACCTTTGACTTCATCATCAATAACTCACTACTCCTCATCGCTGGTACACTTACCGCATTAATCTGGACTAACACCAACGAAGCGTCATATCACCGCTTTACACACCCGCTCCACTTTGCCGTTAATGACATCGGCATGGTGTTTTTCTTCGGACTGGCTGCAAAAGAAGTCTACGAAGCCACCCTTCCAGGTGGCGCACTCGCATCCCTACGGCAGGCGGCAGTACCAATTCTTGCTGCAGTAGGCGGAATGGTCGTACCAGCGGTTCTGTACCTCACGCTTGTGAATTTAGCAGATCAACCAGCACTGTTACGAGGGTGGGCAATTCCCTGTGCTACCGACATCGCATTCTCTTACATGGCCGCACGCCTGATTTTCGGTCCCAAACATATTGCAATTCCCTTTTTACTTTTACTGGCTATCGTGGACGATGCTCTTGGACTCATTATTCTTGCTGTGTTTTACCCAAGCGGTGAAATTTCGCTCTTACTATTTGCGGCGATCTTCTCCGCAGCCTTACTAGTAGCCTGGTGGTTGCGTCGCCGAAACACTAAAAGTTTCTGGCCATACATACTGATTGCCGGCGGAGCCTCGTGGTTGGCCTTGCACGAAGGTGGCCTCCACCCTGCCCTGGCGTTGGTACCTATTGTTCCATTCATGCCACACGCCAAGAGCGATCTCGGCGTTTTCGATGAACGCGAGGAGCACAGACACGACACACTGAATCACTTTGAACACTGGTGGCAGAAACCTGTCCAAGTCATCCTCTTCTTCTTCGGACTCGTTAATGCTGGAGTGTTACTGTCTAGTGTCGGCATAGGAACATGGATCGTACTAGTCTCACTCGTGGTAGGAAAACCATTAGGCATTTGGGCATTTACTGAACTCTCTGGAATCATGGGCTTTTCACGATCACCGGCCCTGACCTCTCGTGTCGTGATAATTATGGGTGTCATCGCAGGTATTGGTTTTACGGTTTCACTGTTTTTTTCAACTGCCGCATTCCCGCCAGGTCCGGTACTCGATCAGGTCAAAATGGGGGCTCTCTTCAGTTTTATCGCCGCACCAATAGGCTTAATCCTTGCATTTCTAACCGGTCCTCGGATCCGAATGAAAGACTCTATCGGCTAGGCGGAATGGCCCGTGAGAGCACACGTGCAAGACTGGTAAGTTGTCTTCACTCAAATCACCGTCGCCAGTCATGAAACACGGCGACACAACAACTTCGGCACGAACATACAATTTCATGAAATGGACAGCGTGAAGTTCAGAGGCTCCCTACCAGTAGCTTTTTTAATAATCATCGCTTGCTCCACGGGACGAACAGATAGAGTCGAATCTACCGAAACTGACGAATCCTTGGTTGATGTGACATTAACACTCGATCCAAATATACGTGGTCGACGCCTCAACATCACCGGTACAACAAACTTAATCGATGGAGCCATCATCGTATACGAAGTTCGCCATGAACGCTGGTCAAAGGCCGGCGAACAACAGTGGTTACGGGAAGGACAGATGTTAGTTAAAGATGGAGGATTCTCAACACGGGTACGCTTAGGATCGTGGCCGGCTGGCACACTCAACATTTGGTGTGCATTCCAAACTGTTCTGCCTAAAGGCCGGCAGCCTGAGGAACTACTCGCTATCTTCGGAGAAATGGGCAAAAAGATAGGAGGACCTCATGTTAGCCAACTTGGCCAAATGAGACGCGCAGAACTGACGGTACAAATCCAAAGATAAATATCGAGGTAATCCAAAGAACCACCAAGCCTCGAAGAGAAAGACCTGCGATTCTCCCCTACAAGTTGTGTTTGAATTTAGCCCTAAGTGGCGGGGTCGACGGGATTCGAACCCGCGGCCTCCGGCGTGACAGGCCGGCGTTCTAACCAGCTGAACTACGACCCCATGCAATATGCCCGATACTAAAAATCAGCACCACCCTAACCGCGGGTTGTCACCCCCACAAACGGTCGATGGTGGGCGGTACAGGACTCGAACCTGTGACAGCCGGCGTGTAAAGCCGGTGCTC
>CAZQMT010000037.1:8322-16798 GCA_964594555.1 uncultured Vicinamibacterales bacterium | reverse complement strand
AGCGTTAGAGAAGCAGGTGAACGCCCACTTGCGTTTAGGCCGTAGAGCTTTTGGTCTTGCGCACTCCAAACGATGGCGAACAGGTCGCCTCCGATGCCATTGCCAGTCGGTTCTACGAGCCCAAGCATTGCGTTGGCAGCGATGGCTGCGTCTATTGCGTTTCCGTCTTGCTTTAAAATATCTATTGCGACTTGTGTTGCTAATGGTTGGCTTGTTGCCGCCATACCGTTGTTTGCGATGACTTCAGAGCGTGTCGAAAATGATTTACTCGAGGGGCGATCAATTGCCAGAACAGATAAGGGTACGAAAGCGATAGTCAAGAGAAGTAATAGATGAAATTGCATTGGTGCTCCCTTCATGTCGGCGGTTAATGTCGCCGTGTCTGTTACTCGAGGATTTAGTCGGCAAGTCTTTACTGTAGGCTGTTCATATATAATCTATTGAGATTTTTTATTTCAATCGAATTTTTTAAGAAATGATTTTCTAAATTCTTTGAATTTTGTAAAATTCTCTAAGATTTTCTTTTATTGTTTGATTAATTTGGGCGGATTCTTATTCATTAGGCGATTTTGACCTGCCACTTGAGTTGGTTTTACGATATTTTAATGTTAGGGTGGAAGTCTACACGGAATTTCATTGTTGCATGTAGACTTACGCAGTTGTTTTTTTAATCGAGATTTTTTTTAGGAAGATGAATATGCAGGAAGCGACAATTCCGCTCGCGATAAAAGATTCAGGGAAAGATTCCGGCCGAAAGCGGGTCCAGTATGTCCGGGACATAGATAAGCTCTCTCAGATTCCAGAGGAGGAACGTCAGAAACTTAAGGCGGTTTCTGAAAAATATGTTTTTCGGGTAAACGATTATTATCTTGGCCTGATCGATTGGGACGATCCGAATGATCCTATTAAACAGCTGATTATTCCACGTGAGGAAGAGCTTATCGAGTGGGGTGACCTTGACGCAAGTAATGAGCAGTCCGTCACTATCACGAGAGGAGTACAACACAAGTACGAACACACAGTTCTCCTGCTGTGCAATGAAGTTTGTGGCGCTTACTGCCGCTATTGCTTCAGGAAACGTTTGTTCATGGACGAAAATGATGAGGTCACAAACGATGTAAGTGAGGGAATTGAGTATATCCGTTCGAATCCTGCAGTAACTAACGTGTTGCTGACAGGTGGTGACCCATTACTTATGAGTACCAGGCGGCTTGTTGACATCTTTGCTCAGCTTCGTTCGATTCCCCATGTGCGCATTATCAGAATCGGATCGAAAATGCCCGCTTTTGATCCGTGGCGTTTACTCAATGATGAGTCTTTGCAGGAAGCCTTTCGAGAGTACTCGACTGCACATCAGCGAATCTATTTGATGGCACATTTTGATCACCCGCGTGAGCTCACAGATGTGGCTGTTGAAGGCATTAGCACTTTTATTAAGAATGGCGTAATTTGTGTTAATCAGTGCCCCTTAATTCGTGGTGTCAATGATGACCCGGACGTGTTGTCAGCTCTGTATCAGAAACTGGCATGGATCGGATGTCCACCGTATTACCTGTTCCAGGGAAGACCGACGGCCGGAAATCAACCGTATGAAGTTCCGATTGTACGGGGTTGGGAAATTTTCCATGAAGCAATTCGACAAGGATCAGGGCTGGCTCGTCGTGCCCGCCTTGTGATGTCACATGAGACCGGAAAAATTGAAGTTCTAGCTGTCGATGAAGAGCATATCTATCTGCGTTATCACCGGGCTAAGGATCCGAAAGATCGTGGGAGGTTTATGATCTATGAGCGAGACGATCAGGCATATTGGCTCGATGATCTCGTGCCGAAGCCTTGGACTCACGCATTGAATTTTCCGACGTTACCATTTTCCGAGGTCAATTCAGGTCCTGAGTAGATTAATCGATAAGGCATATAAGAATTTATTCTTTGGCAAAACAAGTTTAATGAATAAGCCGTTTATAACACGATGTTTGCTCGCGGTACTGATGGTTATCGCTGGTGCTCATGTCAGTGAAGCACTGCCAAACCGTTCTGATGCTGAAGAGAACCCCTTGTGTGATCCCGACAACGGTGGGATTGTGCTTCCTGATGGTTTCTGCGCGCTTGTGGTTGCTGATGATTTGGGTCGTGGGCGTCATGTAGAGGTGGCACCGAACGGAGATATTTATGTGTCTCTTCGAGACCGCCCAGATTCACTTGGTGCCGTTATTGCGTTACGGGATGCTGACGGAGACGGTCGCGCTGAAATTCGTGAGAGATTTAGTGACGGTGGAGGTACGGGCTTGGTGCTCCACAATGACTATCTATACCTTGCACGTACTTCGAGTGTTGTTCGGTTTCCAATGCGACAGGGCGAGCTCCTGCCGATAGGACCGGCCGAAACTCTCATTACGCTCCCTACCCAGCGTTCGCATGCGGAGAAGGGACTCGCTTTTGATGGTGAAGGGGCTCTTTATGTTAATGTCGGTGCACCTTCTAACGCTTGTCAGGACCCCGATCGGGAAGTACGTCTTCCCGGGCAAAACCCGTGTCCGTTACTGGAAAGACATGGTGGGATTTGGCGTTTTAATGACTCTAGATCTGGTCAGACACAGGATGATGGCGGGGTTCTCTATGCTACGGGGATGCGTCAAATGATTGCCTTAGCATGGCATCGTAGTGGTGAACTTTATCTCGTACAGCATGGCCGTGACCAACTTAATACCTTGTGGCCTGGTCAGTTTACTGATGAGCAAAACGCTGAGCTGCCCTCTGAGGAATTCCAACGCGTTTTGGAGGACTCAGACTTTGGCTGGCCATACTGCCATCATGATTGGCAGCAGAATAAACGCGTCAAAGCACCAGAGTACGGTGGAAATGGCAGAGAAGTCGGTCAATGTGATCAGTACCCTCCACCGATCATGGGCTTTCCTGGTCATTGGGCACCGAACGATTTAATTTTCTACTCTGGCGATCAGTTTCCTAAGCGTTACCGTGGCGGTGCTTTTATCGCCTTTCATGGGTCATGGAATAGGGCGCCGCTGCCGCAAGGTGGTTATAACGTGACGTTTGTACCGTTTGGTGAAATTGAGCCTTCTGGTGACTATGAAATTTTTGCTGATGGTTTTGCTGGGCAGAAGCCGCTTATGGATCGGAGTAGTGCGGTTTATAGGCCGACAGGCTTGGCAGAAGGCCCAGACGGTTCGCTCTACGTGTCGGATTCTGTGAATGGGCGCCTCTGGCGAGTCATGTATCGAGATTCCAAGTCATCAAATTAAACACAAATGCCGAATGCGGACAGGACATCGGATTCCTTCGTTTACCGGTATAGCTTAGGCCGTTGCCGACGTTATGATGATACGCAGGAATCAGCCAGCAAGAAACTCGACTAAACGTATTTGTGTGTTTTGTGCGTCGAGTCGTGGCTGCGATCCAGTCTTTCACCATGATGCATTCGAACTGGGTACGCTTTTAGCCGGTGAGTCGTGCACGGTCGTGTACGGGGGTGGTGCGTTTGGTTCTATGGGCGCGCTCGCTGATGGGGCGTTATCCTCTGGTGGTTACGTAGTTGGTGTGCTTCCGAATTTTATGGCGACGCTTGAATGGGGGCATACTCAAATTTCAGAGCTTCACCTTGTTGAAGACATGCGGAGTCGAAAGCATATGATGCTTTCTGATAGCGATGCAGTGGTTGCTTTACCTGGTGGCTGTGGGACTTTGGAAGAAGTCATGGAAGCACTCACTCTTAAGCGTTTGGGGATTTATTTAAAACCGATTGTCTTGGTGAATACCAAGGATTTTTTCTCTCCGTTAATTGATTTACTGCAGCGTTGTGTTGACGAGCGATTTCTTGATGTACGACATCTGAAAATGTGTACTATTGTGTCGAAGCCAGACGAAGTTCTTGAGGCTATAAGAACCTCTGAGGCATGGCCGAGCGATGCTAGAAGTTTTGCTGCGTTGTAAGTATGGATTAAGTATTCGTCTTCCCATTAAGAACGGAAGCCGCCATGAATGAATTACGTACGGATATTCTTTGGGTTTGTTTATCTGCCTGTTTTGTTTTCGCAATGGGTTGTGGCGGTCAAAAAGTAGTTTCACCACCGATGGATGAGCTGGAACGAATGTTTTCTGAGTCTATGACGGATGTAGCGTTAGTGGGACAGTTTACAGTTTTCGGACGAGAAGATTCGGCAAGGCGTCCTGAGCGTTATGAGATTAAGAGTATTGAAAAGGTCGGAGATGACGAGTGGCAGTTCAATGCACGCGTTCAGTATGGGAAAGTTGATGTTACGCTGCCGATTAGAGTCCCTGTTTTTTGGGCTGGTGATACGCCGGTCGTATCTATGACTGATTTTAGCATTCCAACACTTGGTACTTTTACGGCGCGTGTGTTTTTCTATGGAGAAAAATACATGGGGACATGGCAACATGGACAATCCGGTGGCTACATGTTTGGAACTATTGAGAAAATGGTGGGACAGTAGAGTAGAGAACTAGTGCTATACGAATTAACGGTTTTGGTCGTCAATAAATTCGTTGGTGTAGGTGTTCTCGAGTGTCACGTTGGTGTCTTTAACTTTAGGTAAGGACAGCGATAGTACCTGTTTAACGGATCGAGCGCCTTCAGCTGACATACGACCATCTGGTGAATACATAGGGATCGTGTGTTCGAGAGCGATCAGGTAACGGTCGGGATTGTCCCCAAGCATCGAGGCTGGCATAGCGGCCATGATTTCTTTGGCTGAGTGAGTTTGAATCCACTCGAGTGTTCGTGTTGTCGCCCTAACGAGCTTACCGACGGTATCGTGGTTTTCGTTGATCCAGTTTTCGCTAGAGTACATTACGGCAGCTGGATATATTTCACTTCCAAAAACCTGTAAGACGCCTAAAGATGTTCGTGTGTCTGCGATGATCTTTAGATTAGGGTTGCGAGTTTTGAGTTCAGTGACTGCAGGCTCGAGGAGGATTCCGATATCAATCACTCCACGTTCCATCGCAGCGACTGCAGTTGCTGTTCCTCCGATGCCTGTCACACTAATCGTATCTGGTGCAAGGCCGTGAGTGGCGAGAAGATGATTTACGAAGAAATGTGTCGAGGATCCTGGAGCTGTTACACCTACGATAGTCCCATCGAAATCTTTAATAGACGTTATGTGTTTTTTGGTTGACGGGGATACTGCGGCAACAAGGCCAGGATAACGAAGCATCATGACGAATGCTTTTAGAGGACGCCCTTCGGCAGCCATTTGGATCGTGTGATCATAATAACCGGAAACAACGTCTGCGCTCCCTCCGACAAGCGCCTGTAGTGCCTTAGCGCCTCCAGAAAAGTCTTGTATTGTAACGTCGAGTCCCTCGGCCCTGTAGTGTCCTAATTGCAGGGCTAAGGTTGTTGGGAGGTAGACAAGTAAACCTTGACCGCCGACTGCGAGCTGGACATCGATGAGCGATTCCTCTTCTAAAGGGCTGTCGCTAATACATGCGGAACAGACAATGAGTGACGATACGATCAGGAACTTTCGTGTCAAGATACTTCACCTGTCTCAATTTATCATTTTACGTGGAAGCTTCTTTCCAGCGAAGGAGCCATCGTTCTAATTTTTCAACTCCATAGGCTAAGCACAGAACAATTGCACTCAAAATAGTCATGCCAGCGAATACACCAGTTGTATCGAATACTCCCTCAGCTTGAGAAATTATGTAGCCGATACCACGTGATGATCCGAGATATTCACCAACGACAGCACCGATGAGGGCGAATCCGATACTGACATGCAAACTTGAGAATATCCAGCTAAGGGCACTCGGCAATAGCACGTGCCTAATTAGTTGCCGCTGTGAAGCACCAAGTAATCTGGCGTTGTTGAGTATAACGATATTGACGTCACGTATTCCTTGGTATGTATTGTAAAAGACGACAAAAAACACGAGAGTGATACCAAGAGCGACCTTTGACCAAATACCTAAACCAAACCAAAGCAAGAAAATTGGTGCTAGTACGACTCGTGGAAGTGCGTTCAAAACACGTAAGTAGGGACTGAAGATTTCGCCAAGCAATGGAAACTGAGCTAATAGAAAGCCAACTGCGACGCCTGCTGCGGCACCGATAATAAGTGCGAGAAATGTTTCTTCCAAGGTTACAACTAGGTGTGGCCAGATCATACCTGTGGAGAGCCAACTGACCACACGACTGGCTATTGCTGACGGATAACTAAAGAAGAAGGGATCGAGGAGGCCTGCGTTCGTTAGCATTTCCCAACTAATCAAAGCTCCGCTTCCAATAGAGAGCTGGTACATAAGCACTGAAAACCTTGGCGAGCGATTTTTGTCCCCTGAGGAAAGTTTGGGCATTATGTACGTATCTTAAAGAGTTCAATTTTGGTCGTTACGACCATGTGCTTTTAGTACTTCTGATCTGAGTTCTGACCAGATAGCTGTATAAAGTTCGACAAACTTTTTTTCTGTTTGTATGTCGATTAAATTACGTGGCCGTGGTAGATCAACGATGTGGCGACTAAGGATTGTCGCTGAGGGGCCAGCTGAAAGCACCACGACTTCATCTGCCATCGCTAAGGCTTCTTCGAGATCGTGTGTAACGAAGAAGACAGTTCTTGGTGACTGTTCCCAGAGTTGAAGGAGGTCGCCCTCTATGATTTGTCGCGTGTGGATATCGAGTGCGGCGAACGGTTCGTCCATTAGTAGAATACCTGGTTCAACGATCCATGTTTGAGCGAGTGCCACGCGCTTACGCATGCCACCGCTCAGTTGAGATGGGAAATGATTGGCAAAGCCGGAGAGTCCGACGCGTTCGAGCCACATTTCTGCCTTGATTTCCGCTTCTTTTCGATCATGATTTCGAAAAAGTAGCCCTAGCGTCACGTTTTCAATTACGGTCTTCCAAGGTAACAGTGCGTCTTGCTGAAAAAGGTATCCGGCCTGACGATTGATACCGGTGAGAGGATTGCCGAACACGTGAATTTCACCCTCCGACGGTGATGTTAGACCTGCGATGAGGTTAAGTAGGGTAGATTTTCCGCATCCACTCGGTCCAACAAGTGATACGAAGCGCTCAGACTGCACCGCAAGCGAGATAGAGTCCACGGCTGTGTAAGCTGTGCCGTCAGGTACTGCGAACTGCTTTGTGACCTCTCTTAGGTCGATAGCTGTTGGCGGCACATCCTTGTTAACGAATGAACGTGGCGGAGTGGAGGACATCCTTAGTATCGCCACTCGCCAGGATTTGATTCGAGGGTGTTCTGTGCTTCTGCAATTGCGAATGCACTAATCAGAACAGTGGTAGTAAGAGCTATCTGGTGTGACATCTTGATAAGTCCTTGTGGAACCATAATGTATTTAGAAGCGGTTGTTATTTTAGAAAACAAGATAGATAAGAATGTAGGGCATCATAATAGCTGCAGCCCAAAGTCGAAGGTCGAATTTCCAGTGCTGTTCAGGTGCAGAGCGAAGAGCAGTGTTTCGGTCAAGCATGAATGTTCCAAGTGTTGCTAAGACAAGAAATGTCGTGATGATGCCTTTGGCAGATGCGAATGGAATTGCTGCCAGGATACTGTTAAGCCAATTGAAAAGTACTTGGATGGGTTCGAGCATTTGTTTTTATAGCATGAAATTGTTGTTTGACGGGGTTTGATGTTTTCTATGTTTTTACGAGATTGTTAAATTTGTCGGGTGGATCTGGATCTGTGAGTAGGCTAACAGTCACAGTTACTACAAGAGCAAATATGAATGACCACCACGAAATGAAGAGAAATGGTTCGGCTGAGGGGAAACTTTCTGACATCGTGTCAGTGCTCAGTACAAGACAGAGTCCGACGCCAGAAATTAGACCTACAAGCCCTCCCCACTGATTTGCCCGAGGCCACAAGATTCCCAGTAGCAAAATGGCAAGCGTGGGACCTTGTACAAGAGCAAACATGGTTTGAAATGCGGTGTAGATGTTTGTAAAGTGTCGCTCGACTTCTGGTGCGACGAATGCTGCTGTTGCAAGTAGTAGACCAGTTAAGTATCGACTAAATCTGAGTTTCTCATCATCAGTGAAGGGGTTTCCTCGCCATTTACGGATCTTGGAAAAAATATCTTGAGTCCATAATGTAGTTGCTGATGTCAGGCTTGAATCGACGCTTGACATCATTGCTGCAAGGAACCCTGCAAACATTAATCCTTTAAGTCCGGGTGGTAGTAGCAGCTGGATCAGTGCAGGGATTGCGTCGTCAGCGTGTTCAAGGTCTGGAAGCAGCACGATTGCTGCGAGTCCTGGGATTGCGACGAGCAGTGGAATAAAAATCTTTAATGCGCCGGCAAAGAGTACGCCAGCTTTAGCATCCCACTCTGATTTTGCACCGAGAGACCTTTGTACAATGTTTTGATTCCCTGTGTAGTATGAGGTTGAAAGGACGATGCCGAGGCCAAGTAGAACACCTGTCCAAGGAAATGGTGTCGCCGTTTCGTGAGGTAGGTATAGCGAGAAGTGGTT
>CAZQMT010000037.1:4338-8281 GCA_964594555.1 uncultured Vicinamibacterales bacterium | reverse complement strand
GCGTATTCTGGCCCAGAGGAGATGATTTGTTCCTGCATTGAAGCGAACCCGCCGACTTCAGACAGTGCGTGAGTGACGAGTAAGGCACCGCCAATAAACATGATGACGAGCTGGAATACGTCAGTCATCACGACGGCGGTCAGTCCACCGGTTACTGTGTAGACTCCGACGATGATTGTGGTTATCCAGATGGAAACGAGATGATCCCATCCGAGGACACCTCGAAGCAGTACTGCTGTAGCATGCAGTGTGATAGCTACCAGGCCGACGGTGATTAATCCCCAGCACACGGCGAGGAAAAGCTGTACCGCTGCGTTGTAACGTCGTCCGAGGAATTCTGGCACTGTCAAAACGCCAGACCGCCAGTAAAAGGGAATGAAAAGAAATGCTGCTACAACCAGGGCAGGCATTGAGCCAATCCAATCGAAATTAGCTTGTGCTAGACCGTACCGGTAGGTTCCACCAGCGACTGCAATGAAGTCGGTAGCGCCAATATCTGTTGCGACGATGGACATACCCACTGCCCAGAAAGGCAGCTTTCGTCCCGCTAGAAAGAAGTCTGTAGACGTTTTAACACGCCGAGCGAAATACGTTCCAACCGTAAGGATGCCAATCAGGTAAGTGGCAACGATTACGTAGTCAATTCCGGCCAGGCCGGCTTCGGTACTCACTGACGATTGCCGCCGTTATGATTCTTACTAGTTTTTGACACAAGTTTTTTTGGCTACGTTTACTCGGTGAAGTCCCAGCTATGTGCGTGTGGCTGAATGAGTTCGACCGTCATGCCTGGGAGTTGGTCTGGATATACGAACGCTTCATAGCCGTCCTGAGCGTCCTTGATTTCATTGTCGAAGATAGGGATCTGCTGGTTGAGGAGATATGCCACGTCTTCGTGCACGTTTGAAGACTGTAGTGCAATATGATCGAGTCCTTCACCCCTTGTGCTGAGGAAACGGTTCACTCGTGATTCTGAATTCCAGTTTTGAACTAGATGCAACCAGCAGCGATTTGGAAATAGTATTCGTGCGTCGTACTGTACGGTCCGTTTTTCAACTAACGTGCCTTGACCCTGGTCATCTCTAAAATCTACTGCTTTTAGTCCAAAGAGCTTTTCGAACTTTTCTGAGGTTGATTTTAGGTCCGCCACGACTAGACCAAGATGTTGAAGTTGTAAAAGATTCATGCATGAGCTAATTGGTTGACCGAGGGACTCTTCAGGGTATACCCAGCTTCGGTCGTGCGACTGGATTAATTCTATCGTCAGGCCGGGTAACTGGTCAGGAAGAACGAAGGCTTCATAGCCATCTTGTGCATCGAAGATGGTGTCCTCGAAGATTGGAACACCTATCGATCGGAGGTGAGCAACATCTTTTTCGATGCTGTCAGTTTCGAGGGCGATATGCTCGAGACCTTCACCTTTCGTATTGAGAAATTGGTTAACTCGTGATTCTGGATTCCAATTTTGTACTAAATGTAGCCAACACTCGTTGCCAAGTAGGATGCGTGCATCGTATTGTACGGTTTGTTTTTGCACTAACCTGCCTTGACCTTGGTCATCTCTGAAATCTTGAGCCGTTAGACCGAAAGTACGTTGAAAGCGGTCACAGGCATCTTTGAGGTCACGTACGACGATTCCGAGATGTTGTATGCGAAGAAAAGCCATAGGAGTTATTTTAATTCACTGGGGCTACGATATCGAGCCGATCGCAGTAATGCAACTAAGGAATTACAGGTAAGAGAATGGACGAAGGGTAACTTTGATTATGGTAAATCGCCTGGTGTGCCACACGGATATCCTGATAAGTCCCCTGACCAAGAGGGAGTTCTGTATTTAGATTCCTGTTAAATCGAGGGAAATTACTACTTGTGATATGCAGGCGTATCTTATGCCCAGCTTTGAATGTGTTGCTTGTTTCCCAGCTGTCGATATTGATCTCATGTATATTTCCAGGTTTCAAAAAGCTGGGTGTTGTGAGTGATTTCCGGAAGCGTGTACGAATAGCTCCTTCAGTAATTAGAATGGCCCGACCGTCTGGATGAACATCTGAAACTGTAGCAAAGAAGTCTGTATCAGAGACGTTGGTTGAAAAAAACAGGCGAACTCTTATTGTTCCTGTTACCTCTGTGTCATGCTGGAGAGGTTCGCTGGTATAAACGAGAACGTCCTGGCGTTCTTGCGTGAGTTGCTGATCAAGTGGACCGTGAGGAGTCAACCCCCCACTGCAGCAGCCATGTCCTCCATGGGTTTTAACGGGGTTACGCGGATCATAGCGGTAGGTGTCTGGTTGTTCGTTTACGGGAGGATGTCTGTCTAAACGGCCGTCACTGAAACGTGTGTTGGCACCATTGGCACTACGGAGAAAGAGTCTCGTCGGTTGTGCCCGTGATAGTGGCCACTCTGATTCGTTCCGCCATTCGTTTTTCCCCATAACAAAAATTCGTACGGGGAAATCATTCTCCAGGTTGTTCTTGTTTTTGAGGTGGTGATCGAACCATTCAGTTTGAATCTTTATCGGGTCAAGAATCGCTTGCTCTCCAAAATCGACATCGCCGTACTGTGAATTTTGACCGATACCATGGCCCCACGGTCCGATGAGTAAGCGTTGCCAGCGCCTAGCGTTGTTGGAGCGCGAAGCTTTACGCATGCCCGTAAAGTTACGGATAGTTTCGTGGACTAGATCATCGTACCAGCCGGTGATATGGAATGCGGGAACATCCATTTTTGGATAATCATTCCGGACGCTCATTTTCCGCCAAAATTCGTCGTAGGAGGAGTGTTTAAGGGTGTCCGCTACGAACTTTGACTTCGTTTCGATGCTGTCTAGGGCAGTTTTGAGGGGTAGGTGGGTTACTACCTCTGTCCAGTTGATCTCTGGACGTTTTTCACCTCGTGCGATGGCTGCTTGGTTTGCGCCCCACCGTAACCCGAGTGCAAGATGGTACAAGCCGTCTGTGTACCAAATACTACCGAAGTTATCTGACTGAGCTGCGATAGGTATAAGAGCCTTCACAGACGGATGCCGAAATTTGGCTGGGAGAAGCTGTGTGAAGCCTGGGTACGAGCTTCCAAACATCCCTATTTCTCCATTACACCAAGGCTGATTTGCTACCCAAACTTGTGTGTCGTATCCATCCTGGGCCTCATCTACATACGGAGACCACTCACCCTCAGAAGCATTGAGGCCTCTTGAATCAACAGCGACTACAGCATATCCATGACTGACGAATTGTTCGGCTTGTTCGGCGACACGAGACTTGTTATAGGGAGTGCGACTCAGTAAAACAGGAAATGGTCCTGGTCCTGCTGGACGGTACAAGTCTGCTGCCAACATGATTCCATCTCGCATTGGTATTTTGAGATCGGTGTCTTTCCGTACCACCTCTGGGGTGCCGTGAAGTTCGATGATGGCAATTGGCGTGTACAAAGCCAGCGAGAGTAAGCAAATACTACGAATTATCCGCCTCATGAATCCCGATAGCATAATGATCTTTTTATGTTTGTTTTGAGAAGTGTACGTTTCCTCGTCTTAGTTCGAAGTTAGTGCGTAACGAATGAGGACGCCGTCGACAAAGTTTATTTCCAAAGTCGCTTCATCTGACTTGAAGTGGCAAACTGTAACTTTGAGACTGCCTTGTGGTTGTTCCTCGCAACTGACGAAGCTTTCGGACGTTCCAAGGATAGAGTTAACTTCGTTGGTCGTTAAGCCTTTGCGTAAAGGAAACCAGTCCAACGGAGTGGTTTTATTTGTGGATAGCAGTTCAGATTCATCAGAAGTGATTATTGGGTTTACGTTGAAGTCAACGAAGCCCTTGAGATCTTCCATGAGTCCTTCTGGAGTGAGTGCATCGGTTGGAACTCGACCATTGAATCTGATATTGATACGTGAGCCAGCCATTAAGTCCCACTCTGCTTTCGTGTGTTCGGATAGTGCTTGTTGATACT
>CAZQMT010000037.1:2219-4328 GCA_964594555.1 uncultured Vicinamibacterales bacterium | reverse complement strand
AAAGTTAAATAATTATTTATGAAAAAGTTATTATTTTTATTTATTATATTATTTGCTTTTACAGCAACAATTTACGCGTCTTTTCCAGTAGAAAACAATACAGTGCTTGTTGATACTGTTCCTCGTACATGTCGTTAAGAATGTCCTGTTCTCGACTTAGTCGACGGCGCTCGTCATTGAGTCGTGCCCTGATTCTTCTTTTTTCAGAGTCGACTGTTGCTGCATTGAGTTGACGTTCAAGTTCACGTGTAAGCTGATTTCCACTCTCATACGAGCTCTGTTTCTTAGGCCGTTGTGAGGTTCCGCCAGCGCCGAGATGAAATTCGATGTGTTTGCCCTTAACATTGATTTCCGTTACGTAGATGACTTCACCCTGTTGTACACCGACACCTGCATCTATTAGGCGCTCTCGGTACTCTTTGCTGTCGAACCAAGCTCTGTTAGCTTCCGGATATCTATGTGGATAGAGATCGAGGCCTTTCCTGGTTGACGGCAAGTCGATCAGAATGGCAACGGGCATACCCGAAAAGTGTTGCCTGAGCTGGTCTTCGTCGTTTGCCATTACTATCTGTGAAACTGATAGTGAGAGACACATAAAGAACTTAAGCAAGAGGATCCGTCGTAGCATGCCGCACCTCCATTTTGAATGGGCGCTATTTGACCTTATGCGAAGTCCATCTTTCGTACTCAATGTATGGCCTCTGATTCTGCTGGTTCGAGATGGGGAATGTCCAGCTCTCTAATAATGCCAATGGCCAGTCCAAGGACGGCCTCTATTTCTTTGTCGCTGATTCGTGTGCGGATGTCTTGTTTGGCTCGTCTAAGTGCACGAAGAACTTGTGCTCGGTCGAATCGTTGGCCTTCGCAGTGGTCGCAGAAACTCATGGTTGTTTTCTGTCCTCCCGATACTATTGTCTGTGATTCGGTTCGAGTGCGCTAGCCTTCAGTTGAGAACTTCTTCGAAATAGATCGGGATCTATTGATCAGCCGAGGTTCGGAATAAGTATTTTGGTTATGTTGCACGGACAAAAACTGGTAAGCAGACATGGAGGCCGACATGTATACTTCAGCTCAGCCGTGTGTTACGGGGGGCTGGGTTCTTATGACGGAGTGAAATGTCAAAATCGAAACACGGAGCTATAGCTGTAAAATTTGTAGTACAGGGCCGCTGGGTGAGTAAGGGATTAAGAGGGGATTAAGAATGGAATCACGACTTCTTACCGTATGCGTGGGCATAGTAGCAGGTATATTTGTGGCGGTTCCTGTAGCTGAACAAGAATCAGTCTTATCGTCCGATTCCTCGTTTACGATGGCCCTGACCGGCGATTCGATTATTACTAGGAAGCTTTCAGTCTACGCTGAGCCAAATTTTATTAAGATGATTGAGCTACTCCGTAGTGCTGATGTTGCTTTCACGAATATCGAAATGCTCTTCCATGACTATGAGTTCTATCCGATGAGCTCGAGCGGGGGAACTTATATGCGGGCTTCTCCAGAGCTTACGAAAGATTTGGTGTGGGCGGGAATAGATTTAGGTTCTCTGGCGAATAATCACTCGGGTGACTATGGTCCTCAGGCAATGCTGAGATCGGCGGACTACGTTCGAAAGGCAGGCATTGTAGCAGCCGGTGTTGGTAAGAGTTTAGCTGAGGCGAGGGAGGCGAAGTTTCTTGAGACTGCTGAGGGACGTGTTGCTCTTATTTCTGTCTCATCAACTTTTCCAGACCACTCTCGCGCAGGTCGATCTAGAGATGATGTGCCAGCCCGTCCTGGACTTAACCCGCTTCGATACAGCACTCAGCATGTGGTTACGAGGGGGCGCCTAGAGAGTCTTCGAGAGACTATGCAGGACCTTGGTTTCGAGACTCCTGAATCTAGTGATGAATTGACGCTGTTTGGAGGACAACGCTTTGTTGTTGGAGATGTGTCAGGCGTGCTGACTGAGCCCGATCCACAAGACATGGCGGAGATTGCTTCAGTCGTAAACAACGCCAGCCGTCTTGCTGACTACACGATTGTTACGATTCATGCCCATGAGCGTGACAAAGAGTTGTCTGTGCCAGCGAAATTCCTTGTGACTTTTGCACGCGCGATGATTGAAGCAGGTGC
>CAZQMT010000037.1:0-2209 GCA_964594555.1 uncultured Vicinamibacterales bacterium | reverse complement strand
TATGAGCGTTATGGTTTAGGTGCTAGTTCACATGTGGCTGATTTTAATGATGCTCGCTATGAGAGTGACACAATTGGGTTTCCGGCGAAGCCAGAGATTTGGGAATCAGTGATTGCGGTGCCATTTTGGAAAGATGGTAATCTAGAGCGTCTGGAATTCCATCCGATTTCGCTCGGTTATGGTCAGCCTCGTCAGGTTAGGGGGCGCCCGATGCTAGCCGGAGCTGATCTGTCTAGAAAGATCATCAGTGACCTCCAACGTGTATCTGGACCTTTTGGTACGAAGATTGATTATGTAGATGGGATCGGTATTGTTGACCTCAAATAGAACACCAGAATTCTAGCGGTCAGTGCGATTCTAGACTAAAAATTGATACAGTGAGCTTAGATCTCTTGACAACGGCATCTCGCCGACAGATGATTCCATCAATCCGCGTCAAGGTAGTAGGAGTTAGTGCGGTCGGTGGTGTTGCCAGCGACAGCTCGAATGCGTTGGTGAGTTGTTCCACGATATACGTCCTATGAGAAAATTAGAATTTTTATGCTTTAAGGAGGGAACGATGTTCGAGGGAAACTCTGTCTTTGGCGGGTATCGAAAGCTCGTGGCTGTTGGGATTGTCGTGTTGGTTGTGTGTGGTGCGTGTGGTACCCAGAACGAAACTACATCAGAGGGCGTGTCTGAAGAGACGTCTCGGTTACAGGGACAAATTCCACTGGCTCATCAGGAGAGCGGACGCTCTCAGCAGCCGTATATGGAAAATATGCGGCTGGTTGGAAGTCAAGACATTGAGAATCGTGGTGAGAATGGCAACCTTGGTTGGCTTGGTGATTGCGCTTACGTAGCCGGTTACTACGGAGGGAAAGACCGTTTAGCTGGGATGGCGGTCATTGACGCATCGAATCCGAGTAATCCTGAGCTCGTTAAGCTCTATCCTGGGACACCAGGTACACGCGAGTCGCAGGTGGAAGCGAATGAGACACGAAGCCTTGTTGTTGTGATGCCCTTCAGCCATCGGGCTACACCTTACGGAGATCCTCCTGGGCCGAGCCTGTTACAAATTTATGATGCCTCTGATGATTGCCTTAACCCCATTTTAGTGGGGACGTACGATTTTAATGATGGTGAAGTGCCTGGCAATATCGTGACCCATGAACATCGAATTAGTGACGATGGTAAGACCATATATGCCACAGCTCTTGCCTCGGACCGGAGCGATCCAGTCGATGCTCTAATGGCAATTGACGTAACGGATCCATCGCAGCCGAACCTTATCGCGACGTGGGATCTGAGTCATGAGCCTGGTATGCCAAACTCGGGCATGCATGATTTGGATCTGAGTTCAGACGGAAATCGTGCCTACACTAATACGTACTGGCACATAGATAATGTGAGACATCAGGGACTAAGCATCTTAGACCTCTCAGAGGTTCAGGGTCGACAATCGGATCCAGAGATTCGTCGAATAAGTTCCTTTAATTGGGGGCCTCCTGAGAACTTTGGGATCACGCATTCTGCGCAGCTTGTCAAAATCAAGGGTCGAGAATACGTCATTGCGATGGATGAAACGATGGGGGCAGATGCACGGGCCCCGTGGGGATGGTCACGTATTATTGATGTGACTGAAGAGGAGTACCCCTTGCAGATTTCCACGATCCGTCTAGCGGCAGCTGAAGAAATTCATGCTGAACAAACTGATCAGGATGGTGCAATATATGGCTCTCATTACATTGGAGTTGACGACCCTTTCAATACGTCGCTCGCTTTCTTTAGCTGGTATGCCTCGGGTCTACGTGCGTGGGACATACGTGATCCCTATCAGCCTAAAGAAATTGGTTACTACATTCCAGGGGCGAAGCTTGATACCAAACTGGCAGTTGGAGCGGGATATCCGAATCCCAAGGTTGATTACGTGTACTCGTTTATTCGGTATCGACCAGAGACAGGACATATTTGGTTTAATAGTGTTTTTGGTGGGTTTCATATTGTTGAGTTAATTGAGAATCCATTGCGGATGTCATTAGGTGGAAACTAGTACGTACTTTCTGGGCTATAGTTGATTTTAGGCAATAGTCTAAGTAAGGGAGTGGATGTTATGAAGGCGATCCAATGTGATGAGCTTCGGTTCGGAAAGACGTTCGTTCCATGGTGGATGCTCGTCAGTGTCGTCTTACTGACGGGAGTATGGACCGCGTGTGGCGGTGGTGGTGAG
>CAZQMT010000036.1:14515-16844 GCA_964594555.1 uncultured Vicinamibacterales bacterium | reverse complement strand
AAACGTGCGCGGCAAAAGTAGTTGACTCATTCCTTGATGGCATTTCTCGTTCACTTAAGAAGGGCTCCCCAGTCACCTTTGTAGGATTCGGCACATTCAAGACGACACAACGTAAGGCACGTACAGCACGAAATCCTCAGACCGGCGATGCCATTAAAGTTCCAAAACGAAAAATCGTTCGTTTCACGCCTGGAAAAACACTTAAAAATCTCGTCCGTTAGTTTTACTAATACATAACATTGGCACGTCTTCAGTCGTGCTCGATCTCACAAACCAGAGGCATTTCTTAGAAAGAAACCACGTTCAAAAATTGCCCAAAACTGGAAATCTTTCTTTAGGACCTAGTCGTGTCCTGACTCTATGGATAATGTTGGTTGCTTACTCGATAGTTTGACTGCTTGGTGAAACGATTGCTATACTTAGTTTTTATTTCCTAAAGCATGCGTTCCCAAAGACATAGGCGCGTAGCTCAGTGGTTAGAGCGCCTGCTTGACATGCAGGAGGTCGGCGGTTCGAGTCCGCCCGTGCCTACCACTCGGTCGGCCTCCAGGATTTGCGTTAAGTTCTCATTGCAAGCGAGCCACCCAACCGTGTAGTAGCTCCACACTCCTTGCCTTTCGCTAAAATTTTCTAATGAACCAGGTAACTGTCACACTTCCAGACGGATCCACACGTTCTTTTCCCCACGGCACATCTGTACTTAACGTTGCTGCCGATATTTCACCACGTCTCGCAAAGGCGGCATTGGCCATCGTGATTAACGATCAAATAGTTGACCTGTCGCACATTATCGAACATGACGTCGAGCTAAGAGTAGTTACCACAGAAAGCCCTGAAGCTCTGGATCTCTATCGTCACAGCACGGCCCACCTAATGGCAGCGGCCGTAACCAGCCTATTTCCTGAAACACAGTGCGGCATCGGCCCAGCAATCGAAAACGGTTTTTTCTACGACTTCGTAGTAAAGCGTCCGTTTGTACCTGAAGATCTCGAAGCCATCGAGTCCAAGATGCGTGAATTGTCTGAACGGGATCTTAAATTCGAACGGAAATTGATGAACAAAGAAGAAGCTAAAGGTTACTTCACCAAACGTGGAGAACCCTTGAAAGTTCAGTTAATCGAGGAAAAAGGCGGCCCAACAGTTTCCTGCTACACCATTGAGGACGTGTTCATTGACTTCTGTGTTGGTCCTCATGTCCCATCTACTGGAAAACTTAAAGCCTTCAAGTTGCAATCAACATCCAACGCTTATTGGAAAGGGGACGCACGTAACCAACCGATGCAACGGGTTTATGGAACCGCCTTCTTTAGCGAAAAAGCCCTTAAGAATCATTTACACCAACTCGAAGAGACTAAAAAAAGAGACCACAGAAAAATCGGGCGAGAGCTTGGACTCTTCATGTTTCACTCTTTGGCACCAGGAGCACCGTTTTGGCTCTCGAAAGGTACGTGCCTGTGGAACATTCTTGCTGACTACATGCGTTCTGTGCTCGCCTCAGAAGGGTACGTCGAACTCCGTACCCCTCTTGTGTTCAACAAACAACTCTGGGAAAAATCTGGACATTGGGAACATTACCGTCAAAATATGTTCTTAGTTGAGTCCGAAGGTGAACCGTTCGGAATCAAGGCGATGAACTGCCCCGGACATATGCTCGTCTTCGCAAGCGAGCTTCGCAGCTACCGCGATCTACCCATACGATTTCATGATCAAAGCGTCTTACACAGAAATGAAGCTTCCGGTGTACTTTCGGGACTGACTCGAGTAAGACAGTTCAGCCAAGATGACGCCCACTGTTTCGTGAGTGAAGATCAGATCGCCGAAGAAGTCGAACGCTTACTCAGACTCGTGCAACGGGTTTATGGTGATCTCGATCTGGACTACAGCGTACAATTCTCTACACGCCCCGAAGAGTTTCTCGGTGAAATTTCTACATGGGATCACGCCGAAACCAGCCTTCGACAAGCACTCGAAGCAGCAGGACAACCTTATACCATCAATGAGGGCGATGGTGCCTTCTATGGTCCAAAATTCGACTTCGATGTTACCGATGCTATCGGTCGTATATGGCAATGCGCAACAATCCAACTTGATTATCAGTTGCCTCGACGCTTCAACCTGAAATACATCGGGGCTGACAATTCCGAACATTGTCCAGTAGTAATTCATAGGGCAATCTTCGGAAGCTTCGAACGTTTTATCGCTCTACTAATCGAGAACTACGCGGGGGCATTTCCATTATGGCTCGCTCCCGTTCAAACAAAAATTTTGCCAATTGCCGACCGCCATACCGAATACGCAAGAAACGTACAAAATAAGTTAGAGCAAGTTG
>CAZQMT010000036.1:13494-14505 GCA_964594555.1 uncultured Vicinamibacterales bacterium | reverse complement strand
TGAACTTGATGATCGCCAAGAAAAGATTGGGTTTAAAATTAGAGAGGCACAGCTACAGAAAGTTCCTCTCATGCTCGTAGTCGGCGACCGGGAAGTTGCCGACACAACCGTGGCGGTGAGGAGCCGTTCAGATGGGGACCAAGGAACACAGTCTCTTGAAGAATTCATTGCTTCGGCGCTTGAACAAGTTCAACGTAAGAGCTGACGTCAGCACGTTGACCGAAACGGCAGTACAATATTACTGCCGTTCGCTAATTTGGAGTCATCGCAAACGCCTTCGTCAACTTCGGTGGCGTTGAAGCGAAGACCATTACCAAGGAGGAAGTTATCGCCTACGACCGAGGTTCAAGACGTCCACAAAACCGGATCCGCACCAACGAACGAATTAGAATTCGTGAAGTGCTTGTTATTGACGATGCCGGAGATCAGCTCGTCATCATGCCACCTGAACAGGCTTTGGTCATCGCCAAAGAAATTGGCCTCGACCTCGTAGAAATCTCGCCGACAGCTTCGCCGCCTGTCTGTCGTATTATGGATTTTGGCCGCTATCAGTACACGGAGAAAAGGCGACTCCGTCAAGCAAAGAAAAAACAGAAGGTCATTGAGGTCAAGGAAATAAAGTTTCGGCCAAAAGTCGATGAACACGATTTTCAATTTAAAAAGAAACACATTGAGCGCTTTATCGCTGATGGTGATAAGGTGAAGGCGACGATCTTTTTTCGCGGAAGAGAAATGGCGCATCCAGAAATTGGTTTTCGAATCCTTCAAAGATTAGTCTCGGAACTAGCCGATGTGGCGGTAGCAGAAACAGTGCCTAGGCGTGAAGGAAATACGATGCATACGATTCTTGTTCAAAAGAGCGGCGCGAAAAAAGGACCACAGGCGTCAGCTTAGAATCATCGTCGTAGGTCTGATAAACTCGACCCTATATACTTGAGACGTAACGAAACAAAGTACATGAAAACAGAGAGACTGACTACAAATGTTATTTATTGTGCACACAATAAATAA
>CAZQMT010000036.1:12170-13484 GCA_964594555.1 uncultured Vicinamibacterales bacterium | reverse complement strand
GTTATCAGTGAGACTGACTTATGCAAAAGCTTAATACACTCTGAGGTGCTGCGAAACGCTTCAAAAAGACCTCGACGGGTAAGGTCGTTCGAAGTAAAGCCTTTCGGCAACACATCCTTACGAGCAAAGCCACAAAACGAAAACGCCAGTTGCGGGGCACAGTAGAAATTTCTAGTGCAGATGCCAGCCGAGTCAGTCGTTTACTGCCCACGTAGTGAGTACGTCGAGCATATTCCTTGGTGTCTGGGCCTGGAACCAAACACCAAGACATTCGGAGAATAAAGATGCCGAGAGTTAAACGCGGAACAATTAGACGAGCAAAGCGCCGCCGAATCCTTGCCAGAGCCAAAGGTTACTACGCTAACAAGAGCAAACTTTACAGATCGGCCAAGGAAGCTGTTGATACAGCGCTAAGCTACGCATATATCGGACGGCGCCGTAAAAAACGTGATTTCCGTCGTCTCTGGGTAATACGGATTAACGCTGCAGCACGAGAGCACGGACTTAGTTACGGGCAATTCATCAGCGGATTGAAGCAGATCTCAATTGCCTTAGATCGAAAGACCTTAGCTGATTTAGCAGTGACTCAACCAGTTGCATTCGCTCAGTTGGTCGAACAAGTAAAATCCGCACGAACACCAGCGGAATCGTGAGACGATCTATGCAGCTCGAAAATTTTCGGGCTATTGTCACCTTAACCCTCTTGCGCTCTACAACTGCTAGGGCGACCTCATGAATGATGCGAACTCTATCGAGCGTCAACGTACAAAGTTACACAATGAACTTTCGACAGTAAAGTCCGCTCAGGAAATTCAAGCATTACGGGATCGCTATCTTGGCCGTAAAAACGGCGCCTTAGCTTCTCTGCTCAAAACCGTTGGTCAATCTCCAATCAACGAACGTCCGACATTGGGACGCTTGGTCAATGAACTGAAAGCGGACATCGAGCGAGGCCTAGTCACACATCAAGTAGCTATTCAAGACGACAAAAAATCAGCATCTGATCTCGATGTGACACTATCAGGAAGACCTCTAGCTTTAGGACACCGACATCCCCTCACAGTTCTTCGTGATCGCATGGACCTAGTTTTCACTCGTATGGGTTTCAAAATCCTTGAAGGGCCAGAAGCTGAAGACGAATATCACAATTTCGAGGCCCTGCAGATGTTTTCTGATCATCCAGCCAGAGACATGCAGGACACTTTGTATCTCAGTACACCCATTCAGGGCGCTGTTGTCCGACATCGCCTGGATGGACCAATGTCTGGACAAAAACCTGAACCTCGTCATGCAACATAACTTCGTACGCATACC
>CAZQMT010000036.1:11493-12160 GCA_964594555.1 uncultured Vicinamibacterales bacterium | reverse complement strand
GCTGCGGGTACTTTATTTGAGTTTGACTTCGCGGTCTTACGTACTTTTTTTTACTTAATTTGAAGCTGGAACACCAAGGCAGCGAGAATCGTTCAATGAACAACTCTCAAGGCGGGGCCGGCACACCCATTCAGGGGGCTGTCGTCAGACATCGCGCGAATGGACCAATGCATGGACAAAACCCTGAGCCTCGTCATGCAACATTACTTCGTACGCATACCTCTGCGATGCAAATTCGCTATATGGAAGAACATCCCCCACCGGTTCGCATCATCGTAATGGGAAGAGTTTATCGTCGTGATAACGTCGACCTCACTCATTTACCGATGTTTCAGCAAGTTGAAGGACTTCTTGTTGGCGAGGGCATCTCTCTAGCTGACCTAAAGGGCACTCTCATTGCGTTTCTTCGAGAAATTTTTGACGCCAACACTGTTGTTAGATTTCGTCCAAGTTTCTTCCCCTACACGGAACCAAGCGCCGAAGTCGACATCGGCTGTGTATTCTGTAAGGGCTCTGGATGCGCAGTTTGTAAAAAAACTGGATGGTTGGAAGTACTCGGAAGTGGCATGGTACACCCTGCTGTTCTAGAATCCGTTGGGTATGACTCAGAACGCTACACGGGCTTCGCTTTCGGAATTGGTGTCGAAAGGGTCGCTCAATTGAAGTA
>CAZQMT010000036.1:6997-11483 GCA_964594555.1 uncultured Vicinamibacterales bacterium | reverse complement strand
CTTCTGGAGCAATTTCCCTATTGAGAATTCTTACTTCCTGGCTTCAAGATTTCGTTGACATAAAAGTTGAGGCAACCGAACTTGCCGACATGTTGTCGATGCGCGGTTTCGAGTTAGCTGCTATCGAGTCTCCGCCGACAAATCATCTCGACAACGGAAAAAATTCCGACGCGCATGATGCCGTGCTCGATCTTGAAATCACCGCAAACAGACCTGACTGCTTGAGCATAATCGGCATCGCAAGAGAAATAGCTACAGCCTACAACTTGCCTTTCAAGAGAACCGATGAAACTTCTGCCAACACTATAAGTACTTTTAAATTAGCAGTAGAAGAAAGTACCGAGTTGGCCATCGAACTTGAAGATCCAAATTTGTGTCCGCGCTATGCTGCTACCATCGTCGAAAGCACTAAAACTACATCGCCAGAATGGATGACTTATCGATTACTTTCATCTGGAATTCGACCGATCAACCCTATAGTCGACATCACAAACTACGTATTAATTGAGCTCGGTCATCCAATCCACGCTTTCGATCTCGATCGTCTGATCGATTGTAAACTTCGTATTCGACTTTCAGAAGAAGGTGAATCCATAACGACACTCGACGGTGAACAACGGAAGTTAACCAAGGAGATGCTGGTCATCGCTGATGCCGAACAAGCACAAGCAGTCGCAGGCGTTATGGGCGGCGCCAACTCAGAGGTAGAAACTGGAACGAAACGGGTCGTCTTTGAAAGTGCTTATTTCGATCCCACGTCAGTCCGAAAGACAAGTAAACGGCTCGGCCTAAAAACAGAAGCCTCGTCACGATTCGAACGTGGCGCTGATATTAATGCTCCTGTTATAGCCCTCGAACGCGCGTGTGGATTACTATTACAACTCGGGGCAGGACAACCACGAGGCCAAGTCATCGACCGATATCCTGAAGAACGTCGTCCTCTATCGATCGCGCTCCGCCAGTCAAGAATCAACTTAATTCTTGGCAAACAGATTGACTCATCAGAAGTCAACAAAACACTCACGGGACTTGGCTTCGAACTTAGCCAAAGCAAAATAGAAAGCAACCTTATCTATGACGTGCAAGTTCCGACAAGACGGGTAGACATATCTCGAGAGATCGACTTGATCGAGGAAGTAGGCCGTTGCCATGGCTACGACCAACTACCATCAACCTTCCCATCTCTCGCTCAACCCACACCACGACCTGATCCAAAAATCGAACAAGACCGATTACTTCGGCGCATCCTAACTGCAGGAGGCTTCTCAGAGGCAGCCACCTTCACATTCATTGAAAAGAAACAAGCGCAACGATTTTCTGAGGCATCAGATTTAGTCCCGATCGAAAATCCACTCTCAGAAAAATTCTCTGTTCTCCGTCCTTTAATCACGCCAGGACTCATTGAGGCGGTTGCACATAATTACCATCGTGAACGGCAGGATGTCCAACTATTCGAAATCGGAGCCTGTTTCTCAAAACAGGGTGGCGAAAGACAGGCTCTCGGACTGATCTGGACGGGAGCAGCGACTCCAAACCATTGGAGTACATCAAACAGAAACGTCGACCTTTACGACATAATAGGTATTGTCGAACGATTGTGTCTCGCTTTTGGCGTAAAGGCACTATTTACTCCGACTTTCAGAGATTATTTGGTTGAAGGACACACAGCAACCATAACAAAAAATAAAGTCGCAAACGGAACACCTGATCCCTTGCCCCTTGAGAAGCCTCCAAGCCTGGGTCAATTAGGACAACTCAGTCCATCGATCGCTGAAGCGTACGGCTTCCGAAACAAAGAAAAAATCTATGTGGCTGAATTTGATCTCAGCAGTCTCAAAGAAGACTTGGACAACGTGCCAGACAACGTGTACGTTCAACCATTACCTCGCTACCCTTCAATTATTCGTGATGTATCCATAATCGTCGACGAAACCTTGCCTGCTAGCGCCGTCCGTGACACGATCGGTGCGGTAGCACCTGAAACATTAATCAATGTTTTAGAATTTGATCGTTACCAGGGTAAGGGCATAAGAACGAACGGTGTGAGTCTGTCACTTCGACTGACGTTCCAATCAACGGAACGGACTCTCACCGATACCGAAGTCCAGCAAGCCCTAGACTTAATAGTTTCAGAACTCAAAGGTACACACAGCGCGGAGCTTCGACAATAACGAACGGCTTAACAGTCCATCATACAAATAAGCTAAAACAACCGAATATTAAATAGCGTGAGCGGGGGTACTCAATGGCAAAAAAGTCTTCAAAAGAAGCCGATCTCGAACCTCTAGAACGGCTAGAACAGAAAGTTCAGCTCCTAATAGAGACCATTGAGCATATGAGGAACGAGAACTCTCTCTTGAAGACCGAAAATCAACGTTTAACACAGGACCTAGATTCAACTCACTCTCGCTTAACACAAACGAAAGAAGCAAAAACTGAGATAACCTCGCTCAGAGACGAACGCAAGTTAGTTCGTACCCGTGTTGCTGAAATGCTTGGACAGCTTGAGGCGTTAAATCTTTAGTCTGAGAGGACCTTACCGTGGGCGAGTCAAAACTTAATGTTGTTTCAGTAGTGATCAACGGCCAAGAGTACGCCATTCGAAGCCATCTCGATAAACACTATGTACTAGAACTAGCAACATACCTTGACGACCGGATAAGTGCGGCTGCCTCTGAAATTCCAAATGCCGAACCTGGAAGGGCCGCTGTTCTTGCCGCTCTGAACATCGCCGATGAACTCTTCAGACAACGCGAAGCAACTACCAAAGAGCAACTCAAAGAACGAACAGAGAAAATCGAACAACTACTCGATCGCGCTTTAGCAATGGGAAGCTAAGTACGAATTCATAGGCCACAAACAACCATCCACTGGAGCCCCCTTGCCACCTCTCACCGTTCGTTCTAAGATTTGGGGAGAACTTGGGTTCCCTGCTTTTCACGTGATGGTTTTGGGGTCTCGATTGAACCAACGTTATCTTTAAGTGAACCGCAGCTCCATCTAATGTGCAAGCCTCCGAGCGAGGAAGCCTGGATGATGGAGAGAAATGGCGGTTCCACCTGCTTTACGCAGGTTCATTCGTCCCCCCCACACGGAAGAGCGGGGCTTTTCTTTTCTTCTTGCCTTTGGTTAGTTTCAGTCTCGGTCCGTTGATAGGGCGTCGCTACTAGCACCTACCGGTTCATCTGACCTAGACCTGACAAGGATATATATGAGTAACCTCAACATCCTGAATCTTGTCGTCCCTCTTTTAATCGCTCTTGGAGCTTTTGGGTTGTGGCTCATTAGCCATAAGCGCCTCTCCGAAAAGACCGTCGACCGTGCTATAAAACAGGCGAAAGAGCTTAAGGAAAACGCTGAGCGTGAAATCGAAGTAAAAACGAAAGACGCGATACTCGAATCTAAGAAGCGAGCCCATGAGATTGTCCTCGAAGCCGAACAGTCAGCAAGAGATCGTCAAAAAGAGTTCAGGCGCTCCGAAGAAATCCTATCAAACCGTCTTAAGTCCTCCGCTCAGGCAGAAAATAAACTTGTAAAGCGTGAACGTGCAGTTGCCGACCGTGAGAAAGAAACGGTTTCGGTAAAAGCAAAATATGATCAATTAATTGTTGATCAACAACGTGAACTTAATCGCGTAGCAGGATTGACTGCTGATGAGGCCAAGGAAATTCTGCTCAAACAAATAGAGTCAGAAGCAAAACGAGATGCTGCTAACCTCGTAAAACGTCTCGAGAATGAAGCCAGAGAAAAAGCGGCTGGCCGCGCACAGGAACTTGTGACCCAGGCCATTCAAAGAAGCGCTGCAGATCATGCAATCGAAACAACTGTCTCTGTCGCCGATCTTCCAAACGATGACCTTAAGGGACGCATCATCGGGAGAGAAGGACGAAACATTAGAGCCCTAGAACAAGCAACTGGCGTCGAGCTCATCGTTGATGACACACCTGGAGCCGTTATTCTTTCAAGTTTCGATCCATTTCGTCGAGAGATCGCCAAGCAAGCTATCGAAAGATTAATCGCTGATGGGCGTATTCATCCGGCAAGAATTGAAGAAGTTGTCGAAAAAGTCAAAGTGGAAATGGAAGAGGCTCTTTTTAAGGAAGGTGAAGCCGCAGCCGTTGAACTCGGACTATTCGACCTTCACCCAGAGATTCTTCGCCTGATGGGAAGACTTAAATTTCGAACGAGCTATGGCCAGAATGTCTTAAACCATTCCAAAGAAGTAGCCTACCTCGCAGGCATAATGGCAAAGGAGCTAGGACTCAACGCGCATACCTCAACAAGGGCAGCTTTCGTACATGACATCGGCAAGGCTATAGACAGGGACATGGAAGGCACCCATCTTGAACTAGGCATTAATCTACTTCGTAAGTACAAAGAAAACGAGGACGTCGTAATGGCAATGGCAGCACACCATATGGACATCGATTGGCCGTCACTTGAAGCCATGATCGTACAAGCTGCCGACGCGATCTCTTCTGCACGT
>CAZQMT010000036.1:5735-6987 GCA_964594555.1 uncultured Vicinamibacterales bacterium | reverse complement strand
GGTCGTAGAGGCTCGACCGCCAGCATGCTCGCGGGGCAAGGGCACGTAGTCCGGCAAGAAAGGAAGGCAGGCGCAGGCAAGCTCGGAGCGTGTCAAAGGCAGCGCGCCGTCACGTGAAGCCATGATCGGACCAGCTGCCGACGCGATCTCTTCTGCACGTCCAGGTGCCAGACGAGACATTCTTGAATCCTATGTCAAGCGACTTGAAAATCTTGAAAGCATCGCAGATTCATTTAAAGGCGTTTCCAAAGCTTTTGCTCTTCAAGCTGGTCGAGAAATCAGAATTATGGTGGAGAGTGAAAACGTGAGCGATGAAGAATCTGTTTGGCTATCAAAGGACATCGCGCGTCGTATCGAACATGAACTCGAGTACCCGGGCCACATCAAAGTGACGGTGATCAGAGAAACTCGATCGGTCGAATTTGCAAAGTAGTCAATGTGGAAATAAATCAAGATTTAAGCCCAGGGGTGACTAGTGAACAGGATAGACACGTCAAAGGGCTCGCATGAAACCGTCTCAGACCTTGGAGAGCATCAGCTGATCGAGTGGCTGCACTCTCGAATCCCCTCTCCTCCTCCATGGGTCAAAGTAGAAATCGGAGATGACGCAGCCGTCGTTGAGACCGAACGAAATTCCTCCACCGTACTAACCGTAGATGCGCTCATTGAGGGTATCCACTTCGACTTTAGCTTTATCAAGCCGATCGATGTCGGCTTCAAGTCACTTGCCACTAGTCTGAGTGACTTGGCCGCGATGGGAGCTACACCTCGAGTTGCCTTGCTTTCACTTGCACTACCTCCCCAGTTGCTTCTCAGAGTGTTCAAAGACGTGGTTGACGGACTCCTTGAGGCAGCCAAACAATATTCGATACAACTCGTTGGTGGCAATCTGTCACGTTCTCCAGGACCACTAGTGATTGACGTAACAGCACTAGGCGCCGTTGGGAAACGTCGAATTCTAACGCGACGTGGTGCCAAACCAGGTGACGAATTATTCGTCAGCGGTACAATCGGTTCTGCCGCTACGGGACTCAAGATTCTGAAGGCTGAACCATCCATACTTCCGAATGATTCGTCGTGTCCATCTGCGATTGAACGTTTCTGTCGTCCTGCACCTCGCGTTCAACTGGGGAAATTGGTTGGTAAGAATCGGGCTGCGAGTGCCTGTATTGACCTAAGTGACGGACTCGCTGATGCGGTGCATCAGCTCGCTTCCACAAATGACGTTGGCATGAGAATAAATGGTAACGCT
>CAZQMT010000036.1:0-5725 GCA_964594555.1 uncultured Vicinamibacterales bacterium | reverse complement strand
ATTATTCGTAGTTCCAAAGAAATCCAGGCGGAATTTCTTGGCACTTAAACGTCTAGTACGAGGAATACCATTGACTTCAATCGGAGTAGTAACTTCAGAGCCTGAAGTACTACTCGAACACAACGGCCGTACGTCGCTTCTCCCACCTGGCTTTGTACATTTTTAATCTCTCTCTGCACCCATCACCATTACTTTGACAACGATGTCCCTAAGAAACAAAACCATCCTTGGGATCGGGAACCTGCTCCTGATCTGCATATTGCAGCTGGTACAGCTTGTAATACAAACCACGTTGGGACAACAAGCCATGGTGACTACCCACCTCAATAATTTCCCCTCGATGCAATACTAGGATCTTGTCCATGTCCTGAATGGTCGAGAGACGATGTGCGATAGCGAGCGTCGTACGACCAGACATCAACTTACGAAGTGCATCTCGAATAAATACTTCAGTTTGGGTATCAACGCTAGACGTCGCTTCATCAAGAATTAAAATCTTTGGGTCAAACGCTAACGCTCTAGCGAAAGACAAAAGTTGTTTCTGACCGACCGAAAGCGTCGCTCCACGTTCGGCGATAGCACTCAAATACTGGCCAGGCAGCTGATTGATAAATTGATCAGCATGCACAGCCTCAGCAGCTTGACGAATTTTCGCCTCGCTTATCTTCTCGTCTCCGAGCCTAATATTTCCTTCAACGGTTCCTGAGAACAAATAAACGTCTTGCAAGACGAGACCGAACATCTTCCGAAGTTCTTGTAGATCAAATTCTTTTACATTTCGGCCATTGATGAGAACTCGCCCTCGGTTAACATCATAAAACCGTAGTAGCAAATTAATAATCGTAGTTTTTCCTGCACCGGTTGCTCCAACAATTCCTACCCGTTCACCAGATGAAACTTCGAAGGACACATCTCGAAGAACGTAGTCATCACCCGCGTACGCAAACGAAACATCGTCGAAGACAATCTGATAATTGGCAGACTCGTTTCGGTAAACGTGATTTTCCGGAGATCTGATGTGCACCGGAGTATCAAGCAAAGTAAAAATTCGTTCGGACGACGCCATGGCAGCTTGTAAAACATTGAATTTCTCAGACAAATCGCTAATAGGTCTAAAAAATCTCTGTGAGTACTGTAAAAATGCGACCAATGCTCCTAACGATAGAGCTCCAACAAGCACGTCTCCTCCACCGTACCAGAGGATTAGAGCAGCCGCGACGGAACCAATGACTTCAATCGCCGGGTAAAAAACTGCATAGTAAAAGATCGAAGCAATATTCGCATCGCCATGGCTTCGATTGATCTTGTAGAATTTTTGGAAAATTTGTTCCTCTTGCCTGAACAACTGCACTGTTGACATTCCAATAATGTGTTCTTGAAGGAATGCATTGATTCGTGCGATCAAAACTCGAACCATTCTGTAAGACTGACGCGCATTTCGACGAAACCAATGAGTGACAACGAAAATCAGAGGTAAAACTGAGAACGTAATTAAGGCAAGCTTCCAATTCATACTTAAGAGAACCACCATAATTCCTAAAAGCGTAAAAATGTCCCCGAAGACAGCCACCACTCCGGCAGTGAATAGCTCATTTAGAACGTCGACATCGGTCGTAACACGTGTTATGAGACGCCCCACAGGATTACGATCGTAAAAACTGAGATCCAAGCGCTGAAGGTGCTTGAAAATTTCTGAACGCAGATTAACCATAATATGCTGGCCCATCATCTGCATCGTATGAATACGAACGGCCTCAAGCACAAAAGCCCCTATAAGAACCGAGAAAAACAGTAAAGCAATACGGGTCAATCCCGTCACATCGCCTACGGCGATATAGTGGTCAATGGCAATCATCGTTAGATAAGGCTGTGCAAGTTGGAGTGCCGATGTACCCAAAATCGCAGCAAACGATATAGCCACCTGTAACCGATACGGCCGGAGATAACCAAGTAGTCGACGCATCAGAACGATGTCGTACGATTTCCCGAGTATCTCCTCTTCGTTAGGACGTGTCACGACTCGTTCAATTCCTTCTCGAGCAGTTGCTTCCGATGTAAAACCGCATATATCCCATCAAGTTTGACAAGTTCATCGTGCTGCCCACGTTCAACGATCTGCCCGTGTTCCATGACAAGTATCTGATCAGCATTTCGAATCGTCGAAATTCGATGTGACACCATGATCGTAGTTCGATCACTCATAACTTTTCTGAGGCCCACAAGCATTTCTTCCTCGGTGTACGTATCTACAGCTGAAAATGCGTCATCAAGGATGAGAATTTTTGGATCAGTGATGAGAGCACGAGCCAACGCCACCCTTTGTTTTTGTCCACCGGAGAGAGTAATGCCCCGTTCACCCACAACCGTGTCGTAACCCTCTGGAAACATATCAGCATCTTTATCGAGCCTGGCAACACCGGCCGCCCATTCGACGGAGGAAATACGTGAGAGATGTTTTTGATCTTGGCCGTACGTACCAAAAGAAATATTTTCATTCACTTTCGTTGAAAAAAGGAAAGGTTCCTGTTGTACAAAACCAATAAGGCCTCTAAGAATCTCTAAGGGAATCTCTTTAACGTCAACGCCATCGATAAAGACCGTCCCAGGAGGGGGGTCAAATATCCGGGGCAACATACTGACAAGCGTCGATTTCCCTGATCCGGTATGACCAATAATCGCAACAGTTTGACCTGAAGAAATTTCTACTGATATACGATCGATTACATCAGAGTCACCGTAAGAAAAAGAGAGCCCTCTAAATTCAATATCTCCACGCCACTTAGTCGAATGGGCAATCTCTTGAGCATTTCTGTCATCAATCGAAGGAACCGTTTCAAGAACTTCGAGCATGCGTTCCCAAGACGCCATCCCTCTTTGGAAAAGATTCGTTACCCACCCAAAAGCAATCATCGGCCAAGTCAGAAGCACTAAATATCCATTAAACGCAACGAAATCACCGACTGTGATGCGACCGTAAATGACCTCTCTCGCACCAAGCCACAACAGAATCAAAGCTCCAAAACCAAGGAGGAGCGTCATACTAGGATGGAAAAATGCTTGCAGTAAAATTAAAGACTTGTTTTGTTCAAGGTACTCATGGTTCGCACGAACGAACCTGACAAATTCTGATTGTTCTTGTCCGTAGGCCTTAATAACCCTAATACCAGAGAGTGATTCTTGAACGACTACACTCAAATTGGACAGTCGTTCTTGGATCCGCTCGAATCGACGATGGATAGCAGCCCCAAAGTACTTCACCGTAATTGAAACAAATGGTAACGGAATTAAGGCTAGTGCGGTAAGCCAGGGATCGATAAAAACCATCATTACAATAGCAACAACAAAGACGATGGCCGTAGTGGACATATACATAATCGCTGGACCGATCATCATGCGAACAGCATTCAAATCGTTCGTAGCACGCGACATCAAGTCGCCAGTACGATTTTTCTGGAAGTACGAAAGCGGCTGACGTTTGAGATGAGCGAAGAAATCGTTTCTAAGATCACACTCGATTTCCCGTGAAGCTCCCACGATGAGATGACGCATTAAAAATCTGAATACACCACCTATGACAGCGATGGCAGGTAAAACAAGTGCATAAAAAGCTAGTTTTTCTTTCGTTACCCTACCTAATAAATCATCAATCGCATACTTAAGAACCCATGGCCCCAACAACGTGACAGTTGTCGTCATAACAACACATCCAAGACCAAGAATGAAATTACGGCGATAACGGAGTGCGTAAGGGACTAACTTCTTGAACGATTTATTCATGATTAGTAGTTTTCGTACAAAAATATCAAGTCAAGGATATCAAGATATAGGGCAAGATGGAGTGTGTTATTCTCGTCTGGAGTCTTCCCGACATATCGCTACATGCGGGTTGCTAACGGGCTCCCACCATCCTGAAGTTTCAGGCGACATGAAATCGACAGAAACTCAAGTCAGGACCGGATCGTGACGACATATCAAATTTTTAGAAATTCTCTATGGCTCATAGTTGTACTGCTCTCGACCTTTCCGGTCGAGGCTCAAAACCGAGAAGACCCTTTTTTCGAGAAGGTAAGTGGAGAAAACTACCACGTCGAACTCGCTGGTACGCTATGGGACCCCCTAAGCGAGGGGAACGTCTCTAGTGAATCACTCGGAATTCAAGGCAGCACCATCGACTTCACTACTGATCTCGGCATCGAAAAACAACGGTTCCACGAGCTCCGTCTTGTACTACGACCAGCGGAGCGACATAAAATACGCATAGGCTTCCTACCATTACTCTGGAATACCGAGACGAAACTTCCTCGCGATCTTGTTTTTAACGGCATCCAATATGACCAAGGCCTACCAGCAACATCCCATCTCCAACTCAACACATGGCGTCTTGCTTATGAGTACGACTTCCTTTATCTGAACAGAGGATTCATAGGCGCGCTCATTGAAATGAAGTACACAGACGTCGAAACAATACTCACTAGCGGTAATGAAACTGAGTTTAGTCGTGCCAGAGTTCCGATTCCAGCACTTGGTTTGATCTCACGTGGCTACGTAACAAGAAATTTCTCGATAACGGGCAAGGTCACGGCCTTTAGCATCCCCAAAATCAATGACAAGTACGTCGGACGTTACGTCGATTTTGATATTTACGGCACCATAAATTTCGTTAAGCAGTTCGGCGTATTAGCCGGCTATAGATCAATCTCCGCATCCTTCCAAATCGAGCAGGACACGGGTGAATTGCTCCTCCAAGGAGGCTACATCGGAGCAGTCATCCGCTTCTAGTGAGAACAAAACTACTCAAGTTGAAACCTTAATTGAAAGAGCACGATCGAACCTGGAAGCATACTCACATCACCGACAACCATTCAATAACCGTCCTACAAGAATTCTTTATCGTTCACAAACAATAAGTACCTTTTAGCAGTTGTTTGACGGCCTGGACGAGACATCCTACAATTGGAGTACTCGGGGGCGAAACGGATTCGACGGGAATTTCGGATCGTGGGATGCATGCCGAGCGCCATCGCCTCGTAAATCCGATGGAAAAAACGTAACTGCGAAACCGCAGCTTGCTCTCGCTGCTTAATTGACAGCGACGTCCCTCTCAATCTTGTCTGTGGGTTAAGAACGGATGTCATACTAACAGGCTGGTCGCTTTAGGCTGTATCGACCTAGTGCGATGAGACAAATCGGTGCTAGTCGTTGGTGGTTGTTAGCCTCTTCTCCACACCGACGATGAAATTAAAGAAGAGGACACGCATGTAGAGTCTCATTGTGACGTACTCTCGGACGCGGGTTCGACTCCCGCCGCCTCCACCATTTAATTCTCGTCCTGTCTAGATTTTTTAGTTTGCGGCTTACCTCACCCAAAAGAATCCCGATTACGATCAACGCAACAGAGGAAACAAATCTGGATTGTCCGTAAAAACACCTGTTGCCCCAACCTCATTAAATAGAAATGCCATATATTGCGACGCATCCAAAAACTTTTTAGGCACTTGGTCCGCATTGACAGTGTAAGGATGTAATTCTAGACCTGCGTCCCGAATTAGTGACGCCTTCGATAGATCGTCTAATAAAATGGGCAAAGCGACCCCAATACCAGATGCATACATCGACACTTGCCGAATACCCTTTTCTGTAAGCATTTCGTCTGACTCGGAATATCCAATAAGCTGAACCAATGGATAAGTGTGCCCAACCAGCGAACGAAATCGCTTTAAGCTCT
>CAZQMT010000035.1:0-16965 GCA_964594555.1 uncultured Vicinamibacterales bacterium | reverse complement strand
AAGTGGCATTGGTTTTACTGCTAGCGTTTCAGCCAAACACCAGGATCAAGCCAATCAAGAACTAGTTAAACAAGTAGAATCGGAAGACCTGACCAAATATGGGCTCATACCTGAGTTTGTCGGTCGATTACCAGTAATCGGCACACTGCATGAACTTGACCGTACGGCATTGATACAAATTCTCACAAAACCTCGAAATGCAGTAACCCGACAGTACCAAAAGTTATTTGAATTTGAGAACGTTAAGCTTCGCTTCACAGATGGTGCCCTCGACGCGATTGCAGAATTAGCTCTTCAGCGAAAAGTCGGCGCGCGCGGACTTCGGATGATTATTGAGGACCTAATGCTTGATATGATGTACACACTCCCAGGTCAAAAGAAGGTCACAGAGTGTGTTGTAACTCGAGAACTTGTGAAAAATAGGCATAAACCAATTACCTTAATTGAGAAGGCTGGTTAAATGGAGTAGGCACTAGCCCCCTGACTGATTTAGGTATAACAACAAAGAAAAGACAAGGCATAAACACTTATGGAAGCTTACGAAACCTTACCAATCGTTCCTCTTCGTGACGTGGTGGTATTTCCTCACATGATGATGCCTTTCGTCATTGGACGTCCGTCGTCTACCAGGGCTCTAGAACACGCACTGCTTAAGGACAAGCGAATTTTTCTTGCTACCCAACACGACGCAACCACAGACGACCCGAAACCAAGTGACATCTTCACAATGGGCTGCGTTGCAAACATCGTCCAAAGCCTTAAACTGCCAGATGGCAATATCAAAGTGCTGGTCGAGGGAACCGATCGCGCACGCGCAGTCGAGTGGAAAGAGGACAAAGGTTTCTATCGCGTAGTAGTGAAGGTGCTACCAAAACCAGCGGAAGCTGATTCTGATATCGAATCGACAATGAACCACGTTGTTTCGTTATTCGAACAGTACGTCAAACTATCCAACACTCTTCACTACGATGCCATGATCGCAGCAGTTCGCGTTGACGATCCAAGCAAACTTGCAGACACAATCGCAGCCCACCTTTTGGTTAGCGTCGAGGAAAAACAAAGCCTCCTCGAGGTGGTCTCTTCGAGTGAAAGACTCAATCGTATCGCAGGTGTCCTAGAAATTGAGGTCGACAAACTCCAAGTGGATCGTCGCGTCCAATCACGTGTCAAGAAACAAATGGAAAAGGCACAAAAGGAGTACTACCTCAACGAGAAAATGAAGGCGATTCAGAAAGAACTCGGACGAAAGGATGAAAAAGGTAACGAAGTCGATGAGTTAAAGAAAAAAATTGAAGAATCAAAAATGCCTAAGGACGTTGAGGAGAAAGCCATTCAAGAGCTAAAGAGGCTCGAGTCCATGCCTCCCATGTCCGCCGAGGCTACAGTTTCACGTAATTATCTCGACTGGCTGATTGCAATGCCGTGGTACAAACGAAGTCGAGAAAGCCGTGACTTGAAACGTGCAGAGCAAGTTCTTCACGAAGATCACTACGGACTGACGAAGATTAAGGACCGTATACTGGAGTTTCTTGCGGTACGAACTCTAGTTAAAAAACCAAAGGGGACGATTCTTACCCTATCCGGCCCTCCGGGCGTTGGAAAGACTTCACTTGCTAAGTCTATTGCCCGCGCGACCAATAGAAAGTTTGTCCGACTATCGCTCGGGGGTGTTCGTGATGAGGCAGAAGTGCGTGGACACCGACGGACTTATATCGGTGCATTCCCCGGGCAGATTATCCAGATGATGAAGAAGGCAGGTACTGTGAACCCTGTCTTTCTGCTCGACGAAGTCGACAAGATGTCGATGGACTTTCGTGGTGATCCATCCTCGGCATTACTAGAAGTGCTTGACCCAGAACAGAACAACTCATTTCTTGACCACTATTTGGATGTTGAATACGACCTTTCCAATGTTATGTTCATCTGTACCGCTAATGTACTGCATACAATTCCGCAGGCGTTGCGAGATCGCATGGAAGTTTTGCAATTGGCTGGCTACACCGAACAAGAAAAAGTCGAAATAGCTAAACGCTTTCTTGAACACAAAGCTATCAAGGGTTGTGGTCTGACTGACAAGCAAATTTCGTTCACCGACGATGCGTACCAAACAATTATCCAACGTTACACCCGCGAGGCCGGCGTCAGAAATCTTGAGCGCGAAATCACTTCGATTTCCAGGAAGGTGGCACGGAAGGTAGTAGCGGAAGGTAAAAGTTATTCGGAAGAGATTTCAGGTGATCGCATTACGGCACATCTTGGTGTACCGCGTTTCCGACCGAGAACTGCCGAAGAAACGGACGAGGTCGGTATCGCCACTGGACTTGCTTGGACAGAAGTTGGTGGTGAGATTCTCCTCACTGAAGCAACGCTGATGCCTGGCAAGGGAATCCTAACGCTCACAGGTCAACTAGGCGAAGTTATGCAAGAATCAGCGCAGGCAGCCATGAGCTACGTACGTTCAAAGGCACCTGAATTTGGCTTAAACAAAGACTTTAATCGAAAAAACGACGTCCACGTCCACGTCCCAGAGGGGGCCATCCCGAAAGACGGACCATCGGCAGGAATTACCATTGCGATTGCTCTAATATCAGCTGTTGCGAAAATTCCTACACACCGGGACGTCGCAATGACTGGCGAGATCACACTTCGTGGTAAGGTTCTATCGATTGGTGGTGTTAAAGAGAAAATTCTTGCGGCACACCGAGCGAGTGTCAAGAATATCGTCATTCCGAAGGACAACGAGAAGGACTTAGCGGACATTCCAAAGAACGTCCTTGACGAACTCAACTTTTATCTAGTCTAGACGTTGTATGAGGTCCTTAAGGTTGCGCTGACCTAACCTCTTAAGCCGCTTATCACGGCGGAAGACGAGACCGGTGTTCAGCCCAACATTTCGGATGATACGATCACGCACTAAAAGGAGTCCGCTGCTTAAGTAGGCAACACAGATTGATGCGTAAGATTAGCTGACCGATTTGTAACTACCAGCTGCGCAGAGAAACATGTCGGATTGGAAATTGAGTGAAACTGTGACCGGTCCTTGCGGCACAGACAGCCCAATTGTCTATATAGCTTGAAGGTTATTGACAGCAAGTTCGTCACCAGTGCCACGAACGTGGCCGGTTTGCCGCGAGACGGCATCCCACAGATCGCGTTCGTTGGGCGATCAAATGTTGGTAAGTCGAGCCTGATTAATGCGTTGGTTCGACGAAAAGTTGCCCGGACAAGCGTGGCTCCTGGCAAGACCCGGCTGATCAACTTTTACCGGGTACATCTCGGTGGGGTGAGAAAAGTACCGGTCTCGGAGGCAAGATCAGGTAAACCGAGATTCACCGGCTCCTTGTACCTCGTTGATCTCCCGGGCTATGGTTATACCCGTGGCGGTACCAAGTCTGCGCAAGCTTTCGATGTCTTGACGCAACAGTATTTTGGCCATGTGTCAAGCACCAGGAGGACCGGGCCAAGGAAGGACGGTAGCGTAACTTCGATTATGCCTCCTCCTACAGCACTGGCCGGAACGGTTTTGACAATTGACAGCCGGCATCCGGGATTACAGCGTGACATCGCAGCCCGTGACTGGATTGAAAACTTTGGACTTCCGTTCGTTGTCGTGGCCACAAAAGTGGACACACTCGGGCGAGCGGCTAGGCTACGTGCCCTCCGTGAGTCGGAGGATATTTTAAATACTCCCTTGCTACCAATCGCTTCGGCAAAGGGAGAGGGCTTGAGTGAACTGTGGAAACTGATCATCAAAATCGTAACGACATAATCTCTGACGAGAACTCAATGACTCTCGCAACGCTTCAGCAAATGAGCGTCGCTAGTCTCGCCAGAGTCGCGAAGGACCTGAATATTCAGGCTGCTTCCGACATCCGGAAGCCAGAGCTGATTATCCAGATTCTAAGAACATGGACAGTAAAAAGTGGACCTGTCTTCGCTGAGGGTGTCCTTGAGAAACTACCCGAGGGCTACGGTTTTCTTCGTGCTTCAGCATCAAACTACCTTCGTCGTCCAGACGACGTGTACGTCTCCCCATCTCAAATAAGAAAATTCGACCTTTACACTGGTGACACTGTGTCTGGTCCGATCCGACCACCAAAAGATGGCGAACGTTATTTTGGGCTGATCAAAATAGACAAGGTTAACTTCGAAATCGCAGGGAAATTTCGCGATCGACTGTTCTTCGATAACCTTACGGCTCTATACCCACAAGAACGTCTCTCACTCGAGAATGGAGGAGACAATCTTGTCACGCGTGCATTCGATCTACTCGCTCCTATTGGAAAAGGTCAGCGTGGCCTAATCGTAGCGCCTCCTCGAACCGGTAAAACGATACTTCTGCAAATGCTTGCCAAGAGTATCGCAACAAATCATCCAGAAGCTTATCTTATTGTTTTGCTGATTGACGAACGTCCGGAAGAAGTCACTGACATGCAACGAGCCGTCAAAGGTGAAGTTGTTTCTTCAACATTTGATGAATCACCAAAACGTCACGTCCAGGTCTCAGAAATGGTAATCGAGAAGGCTAAGCGCCTTGTCGAACAAAAGCGCGATGTAGTCATACTTCTCGATTCAGTAACTCGTCTCGCACGCGCCTATAACACAATCGTGCCAACCTCAGGAAAGGTTCTATCTGGAGGAGTTGATAGCAATGCCTTGCAACGACCGAAACGCTTTTTCGGTGCGGCACGGAATCTTGAAGAAGGTGGATCACTAACAATCATTGCCACGGCTCTTGTTGATACAGGTTCACGTATGGATGAAGTCATTTTCGAAGAGTTTAAGGGCACCGGAAATTTGGAGGTTCACCTAGATCGAAAACTGGCTGATCGTCGCGTCTATCCGGCAATCGACATCCCGAGGAGTGGAACTCGCAAGGAAGAACTCCTGCTTCCAAAAGACGAACTCGAACGAATCTGGGTATTGAGAAAAGTACTCAACCCTCTATCTTCTGTCGAAGCCATGGAGTTACTACTCTCAAAAATGAGAAAGACACAAAGTAATGCCGAATTTCTTGGGAATCTTTCCAGTAACGGCGCCAGTAAATGATGACATGAGAACTTCGAGCCAATGCGGTATAATGCCCTCTCTCTAGAGTTCTTAGAAAATGAAAAGAGGATTTCGTGAAAGAAGGAATTCATCCGACCTACCATGAGGTCGATGCGCGTTGTGCCTGTGGGGCAACCTGGAAAACAAGATCCACAAAATCTGAACTGCATCTGGAAATCTGTTCTAGCTGTCATCCCTTCTTTACCGGTCGGCAGAAACTTATCGACCCAGAGGGACGCGTCGAGCGTTTTACAAAGAAGTATGGTGCCCAGACAGTGGCTGGCCGTAAACAGGCAGTGGCCGAACGAAAAGCACAGAAGACTCAAACTGCTTCAACGTAGGAACTTTGGCGTCGGTCTACCCTGTTGATGCACAGTTTTTTTCGATGGGCTGTACAGCCCTAGACTCACCGAAATCCTATCTTGGATAATCCAGTTATCGCTCCAGGCCAACGCAAGCGCTTTTAGTGGGAATCACTGACTCAGATAAGAGAACGTGATTGGCAACCGTCGACTGTGATAGAGGCTCCAGAAATCCAGCTGGCACGTGACGATGCCAAAAACGCAACGACCTCTCCTACCTCTTCCGGCCGACCAAGCCGACCGAACGGAAGATCCCGACGAATAAATTCGGCCAAACCTTCGGGATCGGCCAATCGCCGCCTGTCCCAGGATCCACCGGAAAAAAGAATCGAACCCGGCGCAACGCTGTTTACCCGAATGTTATCGACTGCTAGCTGCTGGGCCAAGGCTTTTGCTAAACTGATTTCAGCTGCTTTAACAGCATTGTAGACCATTCGTCCGCCTGACTCGCGACCCCAAATAGAAGCGATCATAATAATCGCCCCACCCCCTCGTTGACGCATATGGGGGACAGCCAGTCTTGACGCACGAATCGCCGGAAATAATGTGTGGTCAAAACCTGCTTGCCACTCCGAATCTGACGTTTCAAGGAGATCAGCACCACGTGCAACACCAACATTGTTAACAAGAATGTCGAGACCACCAAATTTGTTGACCGTCTGTTTCACCGCAGCCTCTACCCCTTCAGTCGTTGAAAGATCTGCTGGGATAGCAGTCACTGCATCTCGACCGTTTGCAATCGATTGAACTTCTTCAAGGGCAACTTCAAGTTGGTCTACTCCACGCGCGCAAAGCCCAATTTGACAACCTTCTGCCACTAGAGCCCGCGCACTCGCCAGCCCTAACCCCCGGCTTGATCCAGTAACTAGCGCAATCTTTCCCGATAAGTCCATATCCATAATTTTTTCACCAATTCTAATCTGGTCGTCCCCCAGTTAGTATCTTTAGAACGCCAGTTAAATCGAATTTCTGTTGCCTGCCCCTAAAACCACTCGATTCTAGCATCGCACGTCCAAGCAAAAGAAGATATGAGTCGTCTCAATTCCAAAACCAGACTGTGACACTCATATCCCTATCTCAACAACTGTAACGCACCCACCAACGGGAAGAAATCACCAAACTTGTAGCGAGCAATTGCACTCACTTGGTATGATTCCGTTTGAATGCTTACGGCAGCAACCCTCGGAATGTTTCTATACGGAATTTATTCCGTCGCAACGGGTGTCATCGATCTTCTGGGCCCCGTAAGTCTCGATATCTGGGCAGATATTATGCTCATCTTCCTTGGCGGTTGGCTAATGATAGCATCGGCTTTCGTTAGAATCGGAACCCCTGGATGCCTTGCCTTCGCTATGGGTTCACTTTTTGCCTTGCAGGCCCTATCGCTGCACAACACTTCACACCTTAAAGGTGTAATTGATCCCATACCAGAATTCATCAGAGGAACTCTGGTCGCGATCCTGATACTGATGGCTTATCTAGGTCTACGTAAAGAGAGAAATTCACGATTGCAATGAAGCTTCTGACTGCTAGGTGCCAACTCGACACCCACTACAACCATATGGTTAGTTCTAGGAGGGAAATTTCATGGACATAAGAGAACAGTTGTGTTCCAGTCATTCTTTGGCTATGCAGCTCAAGATCTTCGGTTGGATAATACTATTGATTGGCACATTCATTGGAAGCACCATGGTCGGCATGGGCGTAACGGCAGGAGGCTCGTTCCAGGAAATCATGAACGACCCTTTGTTAAGAATTTCTACAGGAGACTTCACCGCTCCAGCAGCACAGATCTTCTGGGGCTCTATTAGTATTCTCTTAGGATTCTCTTACTTTCTTTTCTTTCTACTGCCCTCAGAATTTTCTAAACGTTTACTTACCATCGAGCAGAGCTCCCGTGAAGCAAACCGCCTAGCAAGTGAGGCGCTGAAGACGTTAGAATACTTGAAGAAAGACAATAGCCCGAAGACTGAGAGCATCGAACCATCTACGGCACAGTGAAGTCAGCCCCGTTGGCTAAAAGTCAGTAGACACACCTACCACCGCAAGGAATTTTCATCGTATTTGTTGCGATGCGAATGTGAACGAGACAAGGCCTCTCACCACGCTACGTATTAGGCACAACCGCTGGTGTTACCGCAGTTAGCACATTTGTAGCAACTGCCGGACCTTACCATGATGGCACCGCATGTTGAACAAGGCGGCGCATCTTCCTGATTCTGTATGGCAGCGAACTGGGTCGTGACTAGGTCATCGTCTGAAGATTCCACCTGCGCGAGTGGAGGCGCCGTCGGCAACTGCGTTGCTTCTCTCCCATTCACACCAGCTTCAAACTGTGCCTGCGGTGATAAAAACTTAACCGCCAGCCAGCGGAATATGTAGTCAACGATCGACTTAGCAAATCTGACGTCGCTGTTCTTGGTTAGGCCAGATGGCTCAAAACGGACATGGCTGAACTTATCTATCAACACCTGCAGAGGCACTCCGTACTGCAACGCATAGGAAATCGCTTGTGCAAAAGCATCAGCAAAACCAGAGATTGTCGAACCCTCTTTTGCCATAACCAAAAAGATTTCACCAGGAGTTCCGTCCTCAAACAGCCCAACGGTGACATAGCCCTCGTGGCCAGCAATATCGAACTTGTGGGTAAATGCCTGGCGCTCGTCAGGTAAACGGCGACGTACAGGCTGAGATTGCGTGCCTTCAGCAGTCGACGGCTGTGTCTCGTTCGATGTGTTGAGTGGTTGCGTTCGTTTACTGCCATCACGATAAATTGATACAGCCTTCGCACCAAGACGCCAAGCATCTACGTAGGCCTGTAGGATCTCATCAACAGTTGACTCCTTCGGCACATTGACAGTTTTCGAGATCGCGCCAGAAATGAAGGGCTGGATGGCCCCAATCATCCGAATGTGGCCCATATGATGAATGGATCGAGAACCGTTGGCTGCCATAAAGGCACAATCAAAAACAGGAAGGTGTTCGGGATCAAGACCCGGTGCCCCCTCAATCGTTTCCTTTTCGTTGATGTAATCAACGATTTGAGTGGTTTGCTCCTTACCATAGCCCAAGTTTTCTAACGCAGGCGGCACCGTTTGATTGACGATTTTCATCAGGCCACCACCAACAAGTTTCTTATACTTCACGAGGGCAATGTCAGGTTCGACACCTGTCGTATCACAATCCATCATGAACCCGATGGTGCCTGTCGGCGCCAAAACCGTAGCCTGAGCGTTGCGGTAACCAAAAGTCTCACCTAGCTCAACTGCATCGTCCCAGGACTGCTGCGCGGCCGCACTCAGATTAGCTGGTACAAAAGATCTGTCCACATCCTTTAAAGCCGACCTGTGTTTGCGCATGACTCGCAAGAACGGTTCTTCATTATCTTTGTAGCCAGAAAATGGACCACCATGGTCCCGCGAAATCCTGGCCGACTGGGCATAAGCTTCTCCCGTCATCAGTGCAGTAATAGCACCAGCGTAGGCGCGTCCGGCTTCACTGTCGTAGGGCACGCCCCTAGACATCAACAACGCTCCAAGATTCGCATAACCCAGGCCCAGTGGTCGAAATGCGTGACTGTTACGCTCGATAGCTTTTGTCGGATAACTCGCGTTTTCAACAATGATTTCTTGTGCCGTAAGCAAAGTCCGAACGGCAGCTTGGAAAGCCGTCGGATCGAAATCATCATGCTCGTCGAGAAACTTTATTAAATTCAACGAGGACAAATTACATGCGGAATCATCTAGAAACATGTACTCCGAACACGGATTCGACGCATTAATCCGATCGGTATTCGAACAGGGGTGCCAATCGTTAACTGTTGTGTCGAACTGCATCCCTGGATCGCCACACACATGGGTGGCCTCAGCAATCATCTTCATTAGATCGCGTGCCTTATGAGTTTCAACTACCCTGTTGTCCTTAACCGCGTGTGTCTGCCACTCGCCATCGTCAAGAACCGCACGCATAAAATCATCAGTCACCCTTACACTGTTGTTCGAATTCTGGAAAAAGACCGATGCATACGCCGGACCGGTGAAAGATCCATCGTACCCTGCATCGATCAGGGCCCATGCTTTCCGTTCTTCTTCAACCTTACAATTAATAAACTCAATGATATCCGGATGATCAGCGTTCAAGATGACCATTTTTGCTGCGCGGCGGGTCTTACCACCAGATTTGATCACACCGGCAAATGCATCGTAGCCCTTCATGAACGAGACTGGCCCGGAAGCAGTCCCTCCACCAGCCAAGGGTTCTCGCGCAGAACGAATGGCTGACAAATTGGTCCCCGTGCCAGAGCCGAACTTGAACAACATCCCTTCGGTCTTGGCCAGAGTTAGAATCGAATCCATCGTATCCTGAACAGAATTAATGAAACAGGCCGAGCATTGAGGGGCTTTTTCAAACCCACAATTGAACCAGACAGGGCTATTAAACGCCGCATACTGATTAACCAAAAGATACTTTAGGTCATCACGAAAAGCGTGGAGATCGCTCGCACGCGCGAAATATTTTTGGGCCTTCGCCCATTCTGTGATGGTATCGACTACTCGGCCAACGAGCTGCTTGACGCTGTGCTCACGTTCGGCAGTACCAAGCTGTCCACGAAAGTATTTGGAGACAACGATATTAGTCGCCTGTTGTGACCAGTTTTTGGGAATCTCTACATCGTGCTGCTCAAAAACGTTCTCACCATGCTCGTTACCTATGATGGCCGAGCGAAGCTCCCATTCAATTTCATCAAAGGGATCACTCCCTTCGTGACTGAAAAACCTGGGAAACTGTAGTCCAGAAATTGTCGGTGTAGACGATTGCACTGGGCTTTCTGGGCTTACGACATCCGTTTGATGAGCAGCTCCTCGTGGCATCCTGTCTTGCCTCCTTAAACCCCTACAACGTTTCCGCTACAAACCACCTACGGGTCTGCGAACGACCAAAAATCTAATGCATCCTACCGACCTATGAGCAAAGCCACAAGCCTCTGATTTTTTGTGCCGCCAACTCCTGGGATGAGCCAACTGCAACCGGTTGGAGACCGGCGCTAACTATGTGACTTCGTGCCAAAGTTGTCAAGAGGTAACCCACCAGATGTAGTGTCTTCTTTTTAGGTCAAACGCAATATCTTGCTATAAGTAATGACTTTCGCCAGACACTTCCAAAAAATCATTTGTCAAATTTAATCTAGCTCTTGACCAATATCGCTTGTGGTAGAGTCGCGCGATGGTAATCAAAACATCACCTGTCAGCACGGCGTCAGATCCGTCCAGTGTCAAAACTTCACACGATTCGAACACTCACTCTTCGTCATCTTTAAACATTCAACAACCGTTACTTGCCGATCGCCTACAAGCCACGGTTGAAGTAATCTTGTGTTCTGGATTTCCAACCCAGCTACTTCTAATTTTCGTATTGGCTACCATTGGTTGGGGCCCTTTAGACGAAGATAACAAGCTTTCGCTCTCTTTCATTTCTTTACTCTCAATACTCGATACGGTTTTATTGGTTACCCTCATCCGAATCTTTATGTACATCCGCGATGAATCTCCGCATGTGATGTTTCTGGGAAGTCGCCTCGTCAAAGGCGAGATCAAGATCGGTCTTTTCTGTATCCCGATAGCGCTTCTCTTGGTTTCAGTTACTTTGATGACCGTGCAACAGCTAGCACCTTGGCTAGATAATGTATTACGTAATCCACTAGAGGACCTGATGTCCGGTCCTCTAGAGATTTTACTCCTCATTATAGTTGCCGTCATCGCTGGCGGATTACGAGAAGAGATACAGCGTGCATTCATACTAAACCGATTCGAACAATATCTTGGAGGAGGACTGATCGGCCTCGTGGTCTTCAGCCTTGTATTCGGTGCCGGACATGTTCTTCAGGGTTGGGACGCTGCAATCGCCACTGTAGTCCTTGGTGCTGGATGGGGAGCACTGTATTTAGCCAGGAGAAGCATCGTGGCTGCCGTTGTGAGTCACTCTGCATTCAACATCCTTGAGATCATTCATCGCGTCGTAACCATTGAGTATGGTTTGCAATAGTTCAGAATATGTATAGTTAGCGCTTACGGCTGTATCACAAACACTTATGATCGACAGTCACACTATTTTTTCAGAATTTTGTCAGGTGAGGCTTAAGGCTGATAGTAGACCTCTACATCGGCCCGGCTACGAAGACCAATAGTCCACTCACGAATGAGCATCCGGCGCCTTTCATATAAAAGTTGGTCTCGAGACCCTTCTTGGACTTCAGCGTAGGATCGAGTCTCGCCCTCCTGTGTGAAACCCTGAAGATTTTGACGGTAATGTCTGGCCACATCGTCTTCAGTCAGTTGTGCGGCTGATCCGAATCTCTGTTCAAGATAGGCCTGAATTCTAATGTCATCACGTAATAGATCTCGCAACCGCTGCTCACTCATGCCCGAAACATCAAGAGCATGTGCGAAGGCCTCAGGAGTGGTGAAACTTTCACGAATCCGCTCAAATCGTAAGCTTACCTCAGCCAGTTTCGGCGGCGGCGGTGGATAACGCTCAACCTCAATAAGAACAAGCTGCCGATTGATAAGCTGCTCGAGCGCATCCGCTATGGCATCAGTCTCGCCGTTCGGAGTAATCAAACCGAGCTCGACAGCTCCGCGACTATCCGAAAGCGTAATGACTTCTCCTTCCACAACAGCTAGTACGCGATCAATGATTTCTGCCGGTTGTGCCGTCGGCACCAGGCCAAGAAATACTCCGCAAGAACATCTAAGTGCCCTTCCCATAACCGCACGAACGGCCGGTATGAGCGATGAAAGACTGACCCTTGGCATGGTGGAGTTTCGTATAGTGTGTTAGAACGCCTGGCCGATACTGACATGCAATGCGGTTAGACGCTCTCGTGATCCATTTTCTAACTGACGTCGGTCTAATTTCATACCGAGATCGACTCGTATGGGGCCGATCGGCGATTGATAGCGGATACCCATACCAACAGTCCCACGGACTTTACCTAGACTAACATCACCAGCATTCGCAAATACATTGCCTGCATCAAAAAACCCCACCGCACCAATACCGCGTCCGACTGGAATACGTACTTCAGCGTTAAGAACGATGAGTCCATGTCCCCCTTTAGGGAACCCGTCCTTATCGATAGTCTCAACATCGCCGAGTCTGTCGAGTGCAAATCCACGAACGGTCGTATCTCCTCCCGCAAAAAAACGTTCGCTAACAGGAAGATTGTTAACCGTCTCAATAATAGGCCGTCCATGCAAATCGACCATCGGACGCCCCTCATTATCCAGTTTCTTGACCTCTCGAGGAAAACCCCTTGCGATTCCAAATCGTCCGCCGAGCGCAAGGATTATCCGGCGACGACCTGGCAACTGACGATACATGAAACCTTGTAGAAGCGTTTTAGCAAACCCAACTTGTGACCCGATCATTCGATCTGAAACTTCTGCTTCGACACCAAGCAGCATGCCACGATCTGGATCCAGTGGATCTGGACGGGTGTCGTGAAGAAAAATACCAGAAAATTTTGACAGACGAATTCCCGGAAACAACCGATCAACAAGTAATTCGTCTTCCGGATTGATCTGTTCATTAAATACTTTCGTTCGACTGATGGAATAACGACCGCTCAAAGTAAAACCTGACGATGAGTGTTTGGACATCTCAGCATTAAGACTTCGCCTTATGAAGCTAAAGCTCGATCGAATAGCCTGTTCCAAAACACCAGCCACTACAACATCTCCGGCTAAACCAAAGGGCTTCGGTTCTCGGTATGTACCGAGCACTCGATACTCGTTCAGACCAAGCTTCTGATTGTCTTGTACCGCTTCTATATCATCATCCCGTCTCACACTGGCACGCATGAACAAATCAACCGATCTATTTTTCCCCCACAGGTTATTTCGACCAACCTCAAAGAACCCCCTCGGGGCAAACTCAAAACGTTCTTTCGCTTGTCCACCAAACTCAGCGCTTCGTCGCAAACGGCGACCCGCTTCAAGTCCGCCACCATACCCAAGAGTGGTGGCCGGTGCTTCCTCGACTGTGACAAGCACATCTCGCGTCGTTCGGTCAGTATGAATAAGCTCGTCGATGGTCACACTCCTAAAGAGACCAAGAGCCCGGAGGCGACGCTGAGACTCAATCACATCTCGTAAACCCAACGGTTGCCCCGTCTTCAGTAACAGTTCCCTCTCAATCAAACTTCGATTGGTTCGACGGTTGCCAATAACAATTACATGGTCTACAAGTACTTGCGGTCCCTCGGCAATCACAAACGTAATGTTCGCGCGTGACCGATCCTCGGTAATTTGTATGTTTACCTCAACAGAAGCCTCACGATAGCCCTGATCGAGGTGCCTAAGGAGCAGGGCATCCTGGTCGGCAAGTACTCGTGGTTGGTAGTAGGTACCGCCTTCGACAGACTGAACCGCCGCGCGGAGATCAGATTCTTCAGTGGAAAAAGACCCGGTAAAAGTAATCTCTTCAATGAGCACTCTAACGTCTTCCTCAATTATGATCCGAGGCGAGACTTTAGCCAACGATTGTGGGGGCGTTAGATTTGACAATGTTTTTTCAGGCTCAAGTACATCGGTCCTAATAATTACATTTGCGAAACCCAAACCCCGATAGTGATCTATGAGTGTGGCAATATCGTCTTCAAATACCGACTCAACGAACAACGCGTCCGGCTGCAGTTTTAATAGTGAACGAAGGTCAGATTCTGAAACTGACCGGTTCCCCTGAATGTGAACGTGCTCAACAAAATATTGAGATCCTTGGTCGATGGAAAATGTGACAGTGAGTTCATCGGCAGTCTGGACACGCCGGTAGTCAACACTGGCTTTCCAATAGCCCTCTTCTCTAAGGGCCTCCATGATCCTCTGGGTAGAATCTTCGAGCAAGTCCTCGTCAACTGCACCTTCTTCTTGGATCGGCTTTAAATTCTCCTGTAGGTCTGACGACAGAAGATCGCCTGTAAAAGCCATAATAACAATCGGACCAGGACGCACGTCAAGAAGGAGATCGACGGTTTCGCGATCGTCACTGATCACCGCTGAATACTCCACCGTCGCCTCGTAATGTCCGCGTGCACGCAGATCAGCAACATACTCAGTAATTCGACGGTCCAGATCTACGGAGTTATAGATGGCACCAACTTCCAAATCAAGCTGATTAAGCAACTGTGCTAAGAAAATTTGTTCGCGACCAGACAGGTTGATCGCGCCTATTCTTACACGTGGACCCGCTACGACATTAAAAACCTGCGTTTGACTACCGGCTCTTCTGGCAGCCGGAACAATGGTCGCTTTCATGTAGCCTCGATCGTGGTAGAGAGCTACAAGAACTTCGACAACCTTGTTTATCCGACCGGGCTGCACAACCCCGAACCGATCAGCCAGTTCACTGTGCAGCACGCTCTCAGATAAACCAAGATCTCCACGAAAGGTGATATCGCCAACAATACTCAACGGGGTGAGCCAATAGACCAGAGCAACCCCACGCCCGACTAAACGCGACTCTACTTGGACATCCTGAAACCGACTAAGACTAAACAGATGCAGAAGGCTTTCTCGTACATCCTGGATAACGAGCGGTTTGCCGAGATCGGTTTCGATGAGCTGTAAAAGTTCGGGGTCACGGAGAATCTCATTACTAAGCCTAAGCTGAACTGAAACGACCTCCTGATTAATGTGATCCGTCACATCGGCTTCGAGTTGGTCACTAAACGCGACCACGCCAACAATAACAAACACCAAGAGCATGACCGGAGCACTAACGATCTCTCTCTTCTTCATCAGAAGCTGTGTCTCACTCTGAAGTCGATGGCGTACGTACGATCTTCATTTCTGGACATAAGCCAAGCAAGACGATCAGTTTGATCGTACTCAAGGAGAATAATCTCATCAGATGAAGAAGCAGTCAGCGCACGAGAGAATGTGAGAAATATGCGATCAGAAATACGTTTGCCGATAGTTAATCTCGCCGCTGGTGACAATCGCGCCGATTGCTGTGCCGTAGGACCAGACAGTGAGGGAGTGATTTGGACGCTGTCTACCCCAAAGGTCCTTTCAACCACACGTCCAAATCTCTCGGAAATCGGACTAGCAAGTAATCTTGCAGCTCTAGCGCGGACTAGTTCCTGCTCTGCGCTCTCAGGAGACCTAAGCGCACGTAATTCAGCATCTCGCGGGTCACGTGGGTCTCCAAAAAGTAACGCCAGGATATCTACCGTTGGTAGCGGGGGATCAGAAGTAAGATTTGGAATAAATCTGTCAGCAGTGCCCGTAACGTGAAAAAGCACTCGGTACGTCTCTCCTGGCACACGAACTCTAGTTTCAGCTTCGATGTCAAAGAATGGCTCGATCTCCACAGGATTTGCAAAATCAACACTCCCTCGGGTAACGAAATAACGGTTGCCTTCGAAGAGAACCTCCCCGCGTACGATATCAGCTCGACCAAAAAGTAAGGGCCGATCGAAAGTACCTCGCAAATTTAGGTCTGCACTTGAAACCACCCTGGCATTGTTATTCTCAATGCGCAAGGTCTGAGGCGCCAGGACTTGAATGTCTAATCGTAACGGCACCAAAGATTCAACAGCACCAGCTGGATCTTCGACGGGATTCTCAGAGAACTCAAAAAGGTCGGACGACGAATTAAAAGCTTGGCCCCAGACTGCACTACGAACATCAACCTCACCGGTTAACACAGGGTCACTAGCATTCCCTCGCAATGCGAGGTTGGCATCCACCACTGATCGAACGCCTTCGGGGAATCGCACCTGCATTCTCTCTCCAGTAGCCGTTATACCCAACTCCCCTATCACATAACCGTCCAAGCCAATTCGACCCCCAAGTAAAACCTTCCCTCCACCTATCCTTGCAACAACATCATTAAGATGAATGCCACCCGCATCAAATGAAAGCTTCCCGTTGACCGCTTCAAATGAGTGGGGAAGAGCAAAGTGGCGAAGACGACCATCGGTTACAGTCGCCTGACCAATGAAAGTTGGCTCTCCGAGAAATCCACCAATGTCAGTTTTAACGGTAACCTCACCAGAACTCCTGATTTCACGGAAGAACCCCTGTAATACACCAAGGTTGAGATCACCGGCGGCAGTCCCCGATAGCTGTCCTGATTCAAGATCGACTTCGGCAGTTAGCTCAAGCTGTGTATTTCGTCCTGTGAGCCTGAAGTGTTCTGCCCTTATCACGTTATGCTCTAGTCCAAAGCGAATCGAGCCATCGTTGCGAATCACATAATCAAAAAATTTGAGGTTAAGCTGTTCGATAACCACCTCCGCTTTCAAACGATCGGGATTCTGGAGCCCCCCCACAATCCGGACAACGCCACTTGCATTAGCCGAAGTAAAAGGCGATAGCCCCGGTTCGAATGTACGAATGTAAGGATCCAGTGATGTATTAACAACACGAAATGTGAGTTCTGCATGCGCCGCTGCGGTTCTGGAAATTCGACCAGAACCTGAAATAGCCAGTCGCGGTGAAGCGGCTTCGATTTCTAGATTAACCGTGTCCGCTCGAACACCAATTCGCCCACT
>CAZQMT010000034.1:11944-17828 GCA_964594555.1 uncultured Vicinamibacterales bacterium | reverse complement strand
AGGTGGAGGCTCTGAGACTCGGATACCCTGTTTTAAAAATTCAGGAACCGGGTGTGGGCGAAGCCCGTGCTGTTGGACGAGAGTATGTGTCACGGTTAATAGAACTAATACGAGATGCACCACGTCCGCTTTGCGTGCTTTCTTCTGGAGAAACGACAGTACGGGTGACTGGTTCAGGGCATGGAGGTCGTAATCAGGAGCTTGCGCTGACAGTTGTTTTGGGTCTTGCATCATTTTCGAAGCTCAATATGATTTTCACTAGTATTGGAACCGATGGAGTCGATGGTCCGACCGATGCAGCTGGTGCGGTTGTTGACTCATCCACTCTTACACGTTTGGCGAACAAGGGATTAGGCTCTCCTGAGCGTTTTCTTGATGAAAATGATACTTACACCTTGTTTAGTGAGTTAGGCGATCTTTTTCAGACTGGACCTACGAATACAAATGTTGGAGACCTTCAGGTGGCATTGGTGCCATGAGTTTTTCTATGCTCTTGATCGTCGATCACAGAGTTTATTAATGACGTCGGAGTAAGGATCCGTATGTGTAAGGAGATTCATGGTTGTGGTTAAGACAGTTCAACTTGCAGGAAGTTGCCTTGTAGTTGTTCTGATCGCAGTGTTCGTTGGATGGTTTTGGGGAGCGTGGGGCACGTCATCCCGAGAGCGTGAGCTACGTCAGATCGAGTTGAGGTTAGCGTTAACCGAAGCCCGTTCAAGAATTTTAGAAGCACAAATCGACTTAAATAATCTGAATTATGGAAGGGCCAGGCTTCGACTTGGTACTGCTAAAAGGCCTCTGGAATGGGTCCGCACTCAGTTTCAGCGTCGATCTCTCAAGGAATTAGACGATCATTTAACTGTGGCTCTAGCTTACGTGGCAGAAGCTCAAGTAATGGTCGTTCAGGGTGATCTTGGGGCGGATGATCGTCTAATTCGAGCCATCGGCGCAATTGATGTGGTCCTAGATGTGGTTGTTGGTAGGCGTACTCCGAAGTGGAATCGTCAGCGGTCACGTCAGATTTCACCTGAGGTGTCACGTTCACCGCCTAAATCTTTTTCTGTCGAAAGTGGAGCCGTATGACGACAGAACAATTGCTCGTGGCGATCCGTGAGCGATTAGATCATCCCGCAACTCTTAAAGAGATTCAGAAAGTGCTACAAGTGTCTGATAGGACGCGTGCAGCATTTAGGCGTCAAATTAAAATACTTGTAGGTCGCGGAGATCTGATAAAGATACGTGGAAATCGTTACGGTGTTTCAGATCAGATGAATCTTGTCGTTGGCCGAGTTCAGATACATCCGCGAGGTTTTGCATTTGTCGTGCCTGAACGTCCGCTGAGTACTTTTGATTTTGATGTTTATGTCTCTGGCGTGAATTTAGGGCAAGCGATGCACGGAGATCGTGTCGTTACGAGGATCGAGCGTCGTAAAGAAGGCGATCGTGTGGAGGGGCGTATTCTACGAGTTCTTGATCGGCAAGCTAAGAAATTAGCAGGTAAATATGAAATTGATTCGTCAGGTTTTGGTTATGTCGTACCGTTTGATAGACGTTTCGTTATGGATGTTGAGATACCACACGGCAAGAACGGTGGGGCCACGTCTGGGGATATGGTTACTGTCGCATTGACCAGATGGCCTACTTCCTCGCGTGGGCCACTTGGTTCGATCGTCCGAGTGCTTGGCCCAATTGATAAATCCGGTGTGGATACTGAGCTAATCGTTCAAAAATATGGCATTCCAGACCTTCATAGTAAGGCAGCCGTTACTGAAGCTAGAAAACTTGGTGATTCTGCACGAAAACGTGATTTCAAAGCGCGTACAGATTTTCGTCACCATCTAACTGTGACCATTGATGGTGAAAATGCTCGTGATTTCGATGATGCTATCACCATAGAACAACTAAAAAATGGCCACTATTGGCTTGGAGTGCATATTGCTGATGTTGCGCATTACGTTAAGCCAGGTAGTTCTTTAGATGTTGAAGCTTACGAGCGTGGAACATCTGTTTACTTTCCTGAGCGTGCGGTTCATATGTTTCCAGCTGAACTTTCAACTGGACTGTGTAGTTTGAAACCAGGCGTTGATCGTCTTGTACAGTCATGCTTAATGGAAGTGGACCTAGAAGGGAACGTAGTCCGTTACGAATTTCATGACGGGGTCGTTAACAGCGATGCCAGAATGACCTATACAGAGGTGAATGCTATTTTGGCTGATCGAGATCCTAGTGTGATGGGTAGGTATCGAGATTTAATCCATAAATTAGTGCTAATGAATGAACTTTTTGAGATTTTGAACAATCGACGAAAAGATAGAGGTTCAATAGATTTTGATCTGAAGGCTCCTAGATTGATCTTTGATGATCATGGTGCGGTGGAGTCTATTGTTGCGGTTGAACGAAATGTTGCTCATCGAGTCATTGAAGAGTTTATGCTACTTGCGAATGAGACGGTAGCGAGTCACCTAAAGACGTTAACTGTACCTGCTCTTTACCGTGTGCATGAACAACCAGATCCAGTAAAAGTTGAAGAATTCGAGAGATTCATTTTGACTCTTGGATACAGTTTGTCTGTGCCTGCCGACACTGTCGTTCGACCTAAACATTTTCAGCAACTTGCCTCTCGTATTCGAGGCACACCTGAAGAGAAATCGATTGCTTTACTTTTGCTTCGAACGATGCAGAAGGCTCGTTATGACTCAGACAGTCTTGGGCACTTTGGTTTGGCGACTGCTGACTACACTCATTTTACTTCGCCGATTAGGCGGTATCCCGATCTTGTTGTGCATCGGGTGCTCAGAATGTCTCGACAAGGTTCTATTGAAGGTGAGTCCTTAGATGAATTTCAGGAAAATTTGTCTAAAACTTCGAGCCATGTTTCAGAAATGGAGCGACGTGCTGATGAGGCGGAACGTGAACTCATGCAGTTAAAGAAAGTTCGTTTCATGAAAGACAAAGTGGGAGATGAGTTCGATGGTTACGTCACTGGCGTATCGTCATTCGGTTTGTTCATTGAGCTTGTGGAACATTTCGTAGAAGGACTTGTACATGTATCAACGATGGCCGATGACTATTATCGATTTCTTGATCGTTCGCATATGCTGCAAGGAGAGAATACCCATCGTGTTTACCGATTGGGTGATAAAGTTCGCGTGCGCGTAATTCGAGTGGATCTTGATCGTCATCACGTTGATCTTGGGCTTGTAGAAATACTAGAGGCCATGTCTCAGACAGAGCGTTCGCAGGTGTCTCGCAGGAAGTCCCGCTTGAAGCGAAAAACCGTTTTTAGTGTTAAGCGACGAGTACAAAGACGCTCACGTCGATAATTTTAATTTGGATTGTAATGCGGAATATAGTGATTGGTACCGCTGGGCACATTGACCATGGGAAGAGCGCCTTAGTTCGGGCCATCACCGGTGTTGATCCTGATCGTCTCAAAGAAGAAAAAGAACGTGGAATAACGATCGATCTTGGTTTCGCGCATCTCCAGACGAATGATCTTACCTTCGCTTTTGTTGACGTACCTGGGCATGAACGTTTCGTTAGAAACATGTTGGCTGGCGTTAGTGGTATAGATTATGTTCTTTTTGTGGTGGCAGCCGATGAATCGGTTATGCCACAGACACGTGAACACTTCGATATTTGTCGTCTTCTCTCGCTTCCTGGCGGTGTCATAGCACTCACAAAGGCTGATTTGGTTGATCGGGAGACCCTCGAGCTTGTACAGCTAGAGATGCGAGAACTTGTAGAAGGTTCTTTTCTTGATAATGCTCCAATGATTCCTGTGTCCGCTCGTACGGGTGAGGGCCTTGACTTGTTACTTAGTGAGCTGGTCAAACTGAGTCGGACGTCTCAAGATCGAATAATGGGGGGGGCTGTGCGTTTGCCTGTTGATCGTGCATTTTCGGTAAAGGGTTTTGGTTCAGTAATCACGGGAACTTTAGTGTCAGGACGAATTGATGTTGATGACGAACTCGAGATTCTTCCAGGTGGTACGAATGTCAAGGTGAGAGGACTGCAGGCTCATGGAGAGCGGAAACAAGCTGTTGAAACGGGACAGCGTACAGCGATTAATTTAGGCGGAATCGATTTTTCCGATTTGAATCGAGGTGATTCTCTTGTTACACCGAACTGTTTTACGACAACGCGTCAGTTCGACGTTATTTTAGAACTGTTGGAGGGATCCAAGCCTCTCAGGCACGGATCACGTATCAGATTCCATCAGGGGACAAGCGAAATTTTAGGGAGGGTGGCATTTTCAGCCGAAATTGACAACCAGGATGATAAGTTCGAAGCAGTAGCCAGACTTCTTCCCGGTTCTCGTACGCATGCACGATTTCGTTTGGAATTGCCCGTAGTGTTGAAAACCGTAGAACCATTAGACGTTAAAACGTATTCTCCTCCAGTAACGATCGGTGGTGGAGAAGTTCTTGACCCGAATCCGCCGCGTAGTGGTATTCGGACGCCGTCTACCCGAACACGTCTTGAGTGCCTAGGTAGTTTGTCGTCTCAGCATTCTGTTAGTTCGGAGAAGGCAGTTGAGGTGATTCTTCAAGAACGCGAGGCCCTTGGTTTGAGTGTCAGAGAGTTGACTACGCGTGTTGGTGTGGCTCCAAATCAAGTTGAAGATTTTCTAAAGAGATTTGTTCAAAAGGGTCAAGCGATTTTGGTTGGGAACTTTCTTGTTTCGGCCGGAGCACTTTTAGATCTTTCGACTCGGTTGCTAGAAGAACTAGGTCGCTATCATCAGGCTCATCCGCTTTCGGACGGTATTCCTAGGGAAGAGGCGCGAGAGAAACTTTTTCGCGGTACTGCCCAACCTGTGTTTGAGTACGTACTAGAGCAGCTGGTTGGTTCGAAAGAAATTATTGCCAGGGATCGTGTAGCTTTGGCATCGCATCGTATTTCTTTGTCCTCAGATGAAATACAGACCAGAGATGTTATCGAGCGACTGTTTCGTGACGGTGGCCTAAAACCACCAGATACGACTGCTCTGGAAGGCGCCGTTGAAATGCCGCCTGAAATCGTGGATCGTATCCTTCAGTTACTTATACGCCAAAAGGTTCTTGTGCGGCTTAACGCGCTTGTTTTTCATGCCGATGTGTTGTCTCAACTCAAAACGGACATGGCTGAACTTAAGGCCTCATCTATTGATTCAACCCACGTAAACGTGGCAACTTTTAAGGAGCGACATGGGATTACACGCAAGTATGCCATTCCGTTGCTTGAGTATTTAGACCGAGAGCGATTGACTCGGCGTGTCGGAGACGTGAGGATCTTGCTGTAGCATAGACCGTGCCATAATGTGTTCGGTTATAAGCGAATGGGACTTTAAGTTCGATTTAGATGACCGGGTGTGGTGAATATGGTCAACTGTCTGTTCGAACTTTGACATGTGAGGGTATTGTGATGAATCAGAACGAAATTGGTCAGTTTACTGTGGGGGTTTTTCAGGATGTTACTTGGGCTGAGCGTGGCCTTGAAGCACTTATACGCCACCGTTTTCCATCTGAGGCGCTAACCATTTTGGCTAAGGATACGACTGAGGCGAGTGATCTTATCAAGAAGATGTTGGGAGATGATGGTGAGTGCGTTGAGGTGAAGGGTGTCGGTAATGTTGTGGCACGTGGCCCGTTGGTTGATCTCTTGCAAGGAGAGGAGTCCGATCTGGCAACTTCTGGCCTTTCTGCCACAATGGGGCGTGTTGGTTATCAGTCGCACGACGCATTTATTTTTGAAACTTTAACTGCACGAGGAGGAGTTTTAGTCGCCATACACGATGAACCACGTGCAGCTGAGGCCTTAAGTATTCTTCACTGCTATGGTGGTGGGAATGCGGCCATTGGGGCCTGGACAGGTCGGGTCTAACGTAGGAAGATATTTTAGT
>CAZQMT010000034.1:0-11934 GCA_964594555.1 uncultured Vicinamibacterales bacterium | reverse complement strand
GATTTTTCTGCCCATGAATTTTCTTGATTCTGGCGATAAGGTCGTCTTTCGGTTTTCTGTAGAGTAATGCCGCCGGTTCTCTAGTGTAACGCCTAGTTACGATGTTATTTTAAATCGCAGTAAAAAATCTTAATGGTACAAGTTTCAAGTTCCACGGTCGTCTCATCTCAGGGGCCGTCTATTTCTCAGGAACAAGCTGTTCTGCATGTGTGGGCTTCCCATCAAGAGACGGATCACTTCGTAGGTGGTAAGAGCAACTCGAGGATTAGGCGTTCCTTGGCACTGTCATTCGCATCACATTTGATGTTGGCTGTGTTAGTGATTGTGCTTTTCCGTGATTCCCCTCAGCCTATTGAGGCGCCGCTACTACCTGATTTGAACAACTATAGTATCGTCTGGATCCCTGAACCTGGAGTAGGAGGAGGTGGTGGTGGAGGTGGCAACCTTTCTCCAGAGCCGCCACGAGAAGTTGAGCTGCCAGGTGAAGACGATGTAAGTGTACCGGTTGTTGAGTCACCAGAATTAGAAGACCCCGATCCGCCTGAGCCTGAAGAAGTATTAGAGCCTGAACTAGACATCCCGGCAGTGGCGATGGCGTCTTCTGAGGAAGCGATCGCTGGTATTTTGGATGCGCTTCCATCGTTTGACGTGGCCTCACAAGGTTTTGGAACAGGTGGTGGGGCTGGTACAGGTGATGGTGTGGGTATCGGTCCTGGAGAGGGATCTGGACTTGGCCCAGGCGAAGGTGGAGGGACCGGCGGTGGTGCCTATCGTCCAGGAAGTGGAATTGAGCTCCCACGTGTATTGCGTGAGGTGAAACCACAGTACACAGCTGATGCCATGCGGGCTAAGGTTCAGGGAACGGTTTGGTTGGAAGCGATCGTCATGCCGAATGGTTCGGTTGGGGAAGTCAAGGTTGTGAAGTCACTTGATCCAATTTTTGGTCTTGATGAAGAAGCAATTAAGGCCGCGAAGCAGTGGCATTTTGCACCAGGCACACGACTCGGTCAGCCTGTACCCGTTATCATAACGATTGAGCTCACTTTTACACTTCGCTAATCTGTATCTAGTGTCAGTTCCACTGCGGTAACTGCCAGGCACTAATATAAAAAACGCCCGACTGGAAATGAATCCAGCCGGGCGTTTTTAAGTAAATCTTGTTTTGGGTGTTATTACATTCCCATTCCACCCATTCCACCCATTCCACCCATTCCGCCTCCTGGTGGCATTGGTGGTTCACTCTTTTCCTCTGGAATTTCTGCAACTAGAGCTTCTGTAGTTAGAAGAAGCGAAGCTATCGACGAGGAGTTCTGTAAGGCGGTACGTACTACTTTTGTTGGATCGATGACTCCGACCTTCACCAGGTCCTCGTAGGTTTCCGTTTGTGCGTTGAAACCGTTTGCTCCTTTTCCGTCTTTGACTTTCTGGACCACGATTGAGCCTTCTTGACCAGCGTTGGCTGCAATCCATCGAAGGGGTTCTTCGATGGCTCGTTTAATAAGGTTAACCCCAAGCTGCTGGTCATTTTCGCCCTCGACTTTTAGATCTTCGAGCGCTTTGCCTGCTCGAAGAAGTGCCACGCCACCACCAGGAACGATCCCTTCTTCGACGGCTGCCTTAGTTGCATGCATAGCGTCTTCCACGCGGGCTTTTTTCTCTTTCATCTCGGTTTCGGTAGCCGCACCGACCTTAATGACAGCAACGCCTCCGACGAGCTTGGCCAACCGTTCTTGCAGTTTTTCCCGATCGTAGTCTGATGAGGTTTCTTCGATCTGGGTTCTGATTTGCTTAACCCGACCTTCGATTGATTTGTGACTACCTTCACCTTCGACAATTGTGGTGTTGTCTTTGTCGATTGTGACTTTCTTGGCTTTACCTAGGTCGTCGACATTGATGTTCTCGAGTTTAATGCCGAGGTCCTCAGTAATTGCTCGTCCGCCAGTAAGTACTGCGATATCTTCGAGCATGGCTTTCCGTCGGTCACCGAAGCCGGGAGCCTTTACTGCGGCGCCCTGGAGAGTGCCACGAAGCTTATTGACCACGAGAGTCGCCAAGGCTTCACCTTCAACGTCCTCAGCGACGATTAAAAGCGGACGACTTAGACGTGCCACCTGTTCTAGTAGGGGCAGGAGGTCTTTCATCGAACTGATTTTCTTTTCGTGGATCAAAATGACAGGATTTTCTAGTACTGTTTCCATTCTTTCAGGATCGGTCACAAAGTAGGGGGATAGATATCCACGGTCGAACTGCATTCCTTCGACGACATCTAACGAAGTCTCAAGAGTTTTTGCCTCTTCGACAGTGATAACGCCATCTTTCCCAACTTTTTCCATGGCCTCGGCAATGATCTTTCCGATAGTTTCGTCACTGTTAGCCGAGATCATGCCCACCTGAGCTATCATGTCGCCCGTGACTGGCTTCGATAATCTTTCAAGTTCACCGACCATGGTTTCGACAGCAAATTCGATCCCGCGCTTGATATCCATTGGGTTGGCTCCTGCCACAACGTTCTTGGTGCCTTCCCGGTAGATGGCCTGCGCGAGCACGGTTGCTGTAGTAGTACCGTCGCCTGCGATGTCAGAGGTTTTGCTGGCGACCTCTCGTACCATCTGAGCGCCCATATTCTCGAGAGGTTCTTGTAGCTCGATCTCTTTGGCCACGGTAACGCCGTCTTTCGTAATCGTGGGAGATCCGAATTTCCGATCGAGTACAACGTTTCGCCCTTTGGGCCCGAGAGTCACCTTAACCGCATTGGCCAGGTTGTTGATGCCACGAAGAATCGCTTGTCGCGACTCTTCTCCGTAAACGATCTGCTTTGCCATGTTCTACTCCGTCTCCATTTTTATACGTGAAGAGCGAGGCGGTCGGCACCGCTGCCGTGCCTCGATATCGAGTTAATTAGTATTGCGAACGATGGGCTTAGCCCAGCCCAATTATTCACTTAGCCTCCAGCACTCCCAGTACCTCATCCTCACGCATGATGAGATATTCCTGGCCATCGAGTTTGATTTCCTGGCCGGAGTACTTACCGAAAAGGATTGTGTCACCAGATTTCACGTCGAGCGTGATTGGTTTACCGTCGTCTCCGATCTTACCTCTGCCAGCAGCGATGACTTTGCCTTGCTGTGGTTTCTCTTTTGCAGAGTCGGGGATGATGATTCCACCGACTTGCTGCTCACCTTCTTCAATACGCTGCACGATAATACGGTCGTGTAGTGGTCGCACGTTCATAGACTGTCTACTCCAAATTGAAATAATGAAAAATAATCGCAGGAGCCGACTGTTAAAGCTAGCAGTCGACAAACTCAACTGCTAATTATAGATCGTGCGAGGAAGTTGTCAAGCTGGGCTAAAGCTATTAAACAAGGGCTGATGGATGATCTACGGAGTGTATGACGGTTCCATCGTATATTACGGTTGCCGACGCGACAGTGTGCTGTGATTTTACGGTCTGCGCTTGGTCCGGTACTCTGCCAATTTACGACTTAGTGTGTTTCGGTGCATTCCGAGACGTTTTGCGAGTTTTGTAAGGCTGCCGTTTGGACGTAACAGGGCTCTGGCGATGAAACGCCGGTCGAATTCACGCCTGGCCTCATCGTAGAGGATGCCCTTGTCAAGCATTTCATCGACAATTTCGTCTAACTGCTTCCGCACTTCGTCTCCTGATTTTAGTTCTTTAAATCGAGATCGATCAGGATTCTAGATCTAGGCCAGTGATTAGCCGATACGCTGCACAGTACTTCTCGCGTGAGCGAGTAGTTACCTCGGTTGGTAGTGTTGGGGCCGGTGGTTGTTTGTTCCAGTTGATACTTTCGAGGTAGTCACGTACGTACTGTTTGTCGAAAGAAGGCTGAGATCCGCCAGGTTGATACTGATCAGCTGGCCAGAATCGTGATGAATCTGGAGTAAGGACTTCGTCTATAAGGATTACATCTTTTTCGTCAGGACCTGTTACTCCGAATTCGAACTTGGTATCAGCGACGATGATCCCGTTTTCTTTGGCCCGTTTCGCACCGCGTGTATAGAGTTCGAGAGTGAGATCTCGCAGCCGAGCGATTAAGTCTTGGCCAACGATTTGTCCAGCCTCTTCTTCGCTGATATTAATGTCGTGCCCTGTTTCGGCTTTTGTAGCTGGCGTGAAAATTGGTTCAGGCAGCTGTTCTGATTCTCTAAGGCCGGCTGGTAGGGTGATTCCGCAGACGCGTCCAGTTTGTTGATATTCCTTCCATCCCGACCCTGAAATGTAGCCCCGTGCCACGCATTCGACCTGAAGTGGCCGAGTACGTTGTACCAGCATAGACCTTCCTCGAAGAAGAGATTCGTATTCTTTGGTCTCTTGAGGGAATGATGCGACATCGATCGACTTGAAATGGTTTGCCACGATGTCTTCTGTTTGGCTAAACCAAAAAGCTGAAAGTTGCGTAAGTACTTTGCCCTTGTCAGGAATACCTGAGCCGAGGATGACATCGAAAGCGGATATACGATCTGTGGTGATAATCAGAAGATCGTCGCCAGCTTCATAGATATCACGCACTTTGCCTCGTCTATGCAAGGTCATGCCAGGGAGAGTTGTTTCAAGTACAGGCGATGGTAGTGACACGGTATACCTCCGAGATGAGAGAAGAGCCAAGTCTATAGAATCAGGTATGACACACGCAATAGGGAAAAGTCTCCAGGTGGTCTAGGACTCCATAAATTAGTCTAGAAAGAGTTCTCGCGTGAGCACGAAAGAGACGAGTCATGCCGTAGACTCAGTATGATGCCTTGTAGTAGAGTGAGGTCGGTTCGGGGTTCACCGCATCGCTTGATCGGTGTCGTGCTTACCTACGTGGCCTGAGAAGCGTTCCCTCTGAACTTCTTGAGCACCTCACGTTTTTGATACGGTATTGGAGTCCATGCGAAGACACCTTCGAACGGTGTTCGCGATCGTCCTCACGGTTGGCTTACTGCTTCTATTTTTTCGGACTGCTAATTTAGATCAAGTCGCTGCAGAGATAGTTCGTGCGAAACTTGGATTACTTATTGTTGCATTTCTCATTACGATTGGGACGTATTTCTTACGTGCCATACGCTGGCAATTCCTTCTGAGTCCTATCGGATCTACCAGGTTATCCATGGTCTTTCGTGCGGTTGTTATTGGTTTCGCCGCATCTGGTGTACTACCAGCACGTGCGGGTGAGTTTTTACGTCCTTATCTCCTCGGACGTTGGGAGGGTTTGAGTGTTGCTGCTGCTTTTGCCACGGTACTACTCGAAAGGTTGCTAGATCTTGTCATTGTGACAGTTTTTCTTTCGCTCTTTCTTCTCCTTTTTGATCCGAACACGATTGTTGCCGGCTCAACTGTGTACAACACTCTCAAAATCGGAGGAGTGCTAGCTGGGGGGATTAGTATTGCAGCGCTTGCAATAATCTATTTCCTTGCCGGGGATACGGAGTCAACCCATAAAATTCTGAGTAAATTTGAGCGTTTCTTACCGGTAAAGGTGTCGAGTCGGTTTCGTGCACTTACGCAACGGTTTGCGAGTGGATTTTTGGCCATCCGTCAGCCCGTTCGTTTGTTGCAGGCCCTGCTGTTTTCATTATTCATCTGGTTGTCAATTGCTACTACGATTTGGTTGGTCTCAAAATCATTTCATATTACGCTGACTGTTGTTGATTCGTTTCTCTTGTTGGTTCTCTTGGTTGTTGGGGTCGCCGCTCCGACTCCAGGTGCCGTTGGAGGGTTTCATGAGGCCTATCGTATCGGGGCTACCAACATCTTGGGTGTGCCGAATGATCAAGCGGTGGGCGCAGCTATTGTGTTGCACGCGGTATCTTTCTTGCCGGTCATACTCATGGCAGCTGTGGTCATGTTTCGAAGTGGTCTGTACCCGAGGGGAGTAAAACAGCTTGTTGCTGAAGCGACGAATGAGAATGAGTTGAATGCATCTGATCCCGTCCGTGCCGTTGACGCGTCTTTAGAGGATTTTTCAAATCAGGAAGAGAGAATTGAGCGATGAAATGTCCCTTCTGTTTCAATCTCGCTGACAAAGTTGTTGATTCACGTGAAGGCAAGGAAGGAAATGTTATTAGACGACGCCGAGAGTGCCTTGAGTGTGGCCGCCGTTTTACGAGCTACGAGCGGATCGATGAAATTCCATATATGGTCGTCAAGAAGGATGGCAGTCGAGAACGATTCGAACGGCAGAAGTTAATCGCGGGTCTATTGAAGGCGTGCGAAAAACGTCCGGTAAGTGTGGCAGCGCTCGAAGCGATTGCAGATCGTGTCGAGAGTACGCTACAGGAACGGCCAGAGAAGGAAGTAACAGCAGATGAGATCGGCAACTCTGTTATGCAGGAGCTTAAGAGTTTAGATAAGGTCGCCTACGTGCGTTTCGCTTCAGTTTACCGTCATTTTAGAGATATTGGTGAGTTTATGACTGAATTGAAGGACCTGCTCAATACCAGAGATTCATAATATCAGGATGTTAATGAAGGTGGTTTAGAGAATTTTAGTGATCAACCTTTCGTGATAACGTACGAACTTTTATGTGCGTGAGGGCAGGTTCTTAAGTTTCAGCACTATTTCATTTCCATAAGTTTCGTTTCTAATATTTGATTGGTTACTGAGTTTCGCAATTGAAGGTCGTGTTCGGCAACATCCCAGAGAGCGTCTGAGGGGATCAGTCCGATGATTTCACTTTCGAGGATTGCCACACCATGTTTTGCTGCTTCTTGGCTAACGGCATCAAAAACTCTGACGATTGAGGTTCGCCTGTAGTTCGTCAAATTCATTGACACTTGAACGAGGTCACGTTCTGATAGCCGGATGCCCATGGCTTTGACGTGGCTGAGTCCGCCACTGCTGGAACGCACGGCGACAGCGATTTTCTTGGCTACAGCTAGTTGGTTTGTGTCGAGGTTAATGTTGTAGGCGATGAGTGGCCCCCGCGTACCGAAAGCAGATGCTCCTGCTGTTGGGTGTGGTGATGACTTTCCGTAATCTGGTGCCCAGGCCGATTCCGCCATTTTTGCCATTAACTTTTCGAAGCCGCCACGTCGAATATCTTCCAGATTTCGGCGGGAGTCTGTACCGGCGGCATGCCCGTAAAGGTACACAGGGACAGAAAATCGTTTTTCTACGGCTGATGCAATTTGCTTGGTTGATATGACGCAGTCGGTCATTTTGTCGTCTTCGAGCGGGACAAAGGGGACGACATCGACAACTCCTATGCGTGGATGTTCTCCAGTGTGTGTGCGAAGGTCGATTACGTCGAGTGCTTTGGCGTACAGGCGTAGTACGGCCTCCTGAAGTGATGCTGTCTCACCAGCGAACGTGAAGACAGAGCGGTTATGTGAAGGGTCAGCAGAGTAGTCGAGGAGTTTGACCCCATGTACTGACCTAATCGCCGTAGCAATTTCTTCAACGATTGCCTCACTACGTCCTTCACTAATGTTGGGGATACATTCAATTAGAGCCATGGGAGAGTTTTAACACACAAATCGTTAGAGGTGGATACTCTAAGAAAATTACATTACGGACGATTGTATTCAAGACAATCGTGTTGCGAAACATGCGTGCAAGTGCCAAAATGGGTGTGCGGGCATATGTTTCCATGCAAATTATCATCATCGGGGGTGGTGAGACCGGGTTTGCCCTTGCCAAAGCACTTGCCCCGGGTCACGCCATCTTCGTCATTGATCACGATTCGACGGTTGGTGATAGATTTTCCAGCCTCGATGTTGAGTTCCTAACTGGCAGCGGGACTAACGACGAGCTGCTTCGTCGCGCCAAGATCGAGACCACAGATCTATTCATCGCTTGTACTGGTCTCGACGAGGTAAACATAGTTTCCTGTGCGCTCGCCCATCAGTTGAGTTCGAGTAAGAGTATTTGTTTCGTTTCAAATGATGATTTTCTTAGATCAGAAAATCAGGTCAACATCCTTCATACGCATTTTGGTATTAATCGGGTGGTTTGGCCAGAAGCGCAGTTGGCCGCTGACATTGAGCGGATAATTGCCGCTCCTGGAGCGATTGATGCTGAAGTTTTTGCCGAAGGACAGGTAAAGCTTCTCGAGTACCGACTCGAGCCAGGTTCGCCGATGCTAGCATCTCAAATTTCTGCACTCAACTTGCCTGACGGTGCGGTCATCGCTGCGGTCAAACATAAGGATGTGATTTCGATTCCACGCGGTTCGAAACAGCTCCAGCCTGGCGACAAGATTATAGTTATGGGTACTTCAGAGGCGATGAACACGATCCAAAAAATGCTCGGATTGTCAGATGTTTCTGATAGTGAGCAAATTGTAACGATCGTTGGTGGCGGTGACGTGGGGTTTCAAGTCGCTCAGCATCTTGATTCGCTTCCCAACGTTAAGCTAAGGGTTATTGAACGAGATCAGGACAGAAGTGAGATGTTGGCGTCTGTTCTCGATCGCGCGTTGGTCTTGAACGGAGATGGGACTGATCTCGAGTTGCTTGAGAGTGAGGAAATAGGTCAAAGCGATGTACTTATTTCGGTTATTGATAATGACGGTAAGAACTTACTGACGTCTTTATTGGGTCGTCAGCTTGGGGTTCGAAAAGTCATCTCAAGGGTAAGTGAGACCGCCAACTTACGTTTATTTGAGCGTGTCGGTATTGATGTCGCCATTTCGGCTCGTGGAGCTGCTGTAGCTTCAATCGTTCACCGGATTGGGGGCGGTAAAGCTACACTTTTGGCGGTGCTTGAGGAAGGGCAAGCTCAAATTCTTGAGGTTGTGGTACCGGATGGTTATCCTGCCACTCCGCTTTCAGCCATGACAGCGCCGCCAGATTCGATCGTCGGAGCGATCGTCCGAGAAGGTCAAACAATTGTTCCACGTGGTCGGGATGTCATCCGTGCGGCTGATCACCTGCTGATTTTCTGTACGACTGATTCAGCTGACATCGTTCGCGACTACTTCACGTCCACCAGTCGTTAGAGTAGGCCTTTCCATGCGTTTTTCCAAGGTCGTTTGCCTCATCGGCCTGCTACTTCGTCCTTTGGGGCTAGCTTTCGTTTTACCCTGCGTGGTTTCCCTTATTTACGGTGAGCGATCTGAGGCTTTGGGGTTTATATCGGTGGCCCTGTTGATGTCTAGCATAGGGCATGTGTTTTGCCTCATTGGTGGCCGCCGGTTTGATGATGATCTACGTCGAGTTGAAGGTTGTGCCGTTGTAGCTGGTGCTTACCTCGCCGTGGCTCTGATTGGCGCGATTCCTTACCTGTGGGCGGGTTTAGGTCCTTCTGATGCACTGTTTGATGCGATGTCTGGGATAACGGCAACTGGAGCTACCGTCCTTGACGATTTTTCTCGTTACGGACGTGGGCTGTTTTTTTGGCGTGCACTTTCACAGTGGCTTGGTGGAATGGGAGTCATTGCCCTCTTTATAGCTGTTCTACCTCGGCTAGCCATTGGCGGTCGCCAGTTGTTCTTTGCCGAAGCTCCAGGTCCGACTGATGAGAAGTTAACACCACAAATCAGGAAAACAGCTGCATCGCTTTGGTGGTTGTATGTTGGACTGACACTCGCCGAAATTCTTGCCCTCAGGTTGGTTGGTATGCCTCTTTATGATTCGGTTTGCCATGCACTTACGAATATAGCAGCGGGAGGATTTTCACCGAGCCCGTTATCGATTATGGGCTACAACAGCCCGGCGATCGAGTGGGTAATTATTTTTTTCATGTTTTTGGCAGGCACGAGTTTTATGTTGCAGTTTCGTGCGTTGCGCCGTCCGAGTGTTTTTCTCAACGACGAAGAGTTTAAAGTATATGCGTGGCTGGTAGTTACCGCAGCAGCATGTCTCTCTTTGCTTGTTTGGTACGATACCGGTGGAAGTGAGGTGTTTGCTCTACGGACAGGACTCTTCCAGGCTCTCTCGATTCTTACAACCACTGGATATGCCAGCACTGATTTTCAGACTTGGAATGACCAGGCAAAGGTTGTACTAGTGGTTTTGATGTTTGTCGGTGGGTGTGCTGGATCAGCGGCCGGAGGACAAAAAATAGTTAGATTTCTCTTGATGTTCCGCTACGCAGGTGCAGAGTTACGTCGGATGCTTCATCCCCAGGCGATGTTACCCGTTAAATTAGGTGGTCGAGTTATACCTGAAGATGTCATGCGAGCAGTTTTGGTTTTTATCCTTTTCAACTTTATGTTGTTGGTTATTTGTACGCTTGTACTTGTGGCATTTGGAGCAGATTTCGTAACAGGAGTGACTGCGTCGCTTGCGACCCTCGGTAATGTTGGACCTGGTTTAGGTGCCGTTGGGCCGATGTCTAGCTATGCCGGCCTTCATGCTGTAAGTAAGGTCACTCTCACTGCGGCTATGTGGATTGGACGGCTTGAGGTGATGACGGTTCTGGTGTTTTTTCAGACAGAGGTTTGGAGAAACGCCTCGTGGCGGGGTGGTAATGGGAGCCGGGTGGCCTAAGCGGGACTTGGAGAAGCTACAGCGATAGTCACTTTTGCGTCAAATTTCATTCAGAAAGCGATCTGATGTAAAAGGCGCTGTCATTGTAAGCCTGGGAATAATTTAAACAAACGACAAGGTTAAGGAAAAATCACTATGCACAACCCGCAGGTTCCAGAAACCCTCGATGGCTGGAGCGCTCTTCATCAGATGTTTAGAATCGACTGGACTCAGATCAAGCTCTTAGAAGAGGCAGAGCGTCATCAGATTTTTGATGAAGCTGCTTCATTTTTCTCGGCTTTAGAATCACGTAAAGATGGAACGAGCGCACTTGTCCAGTTGCTTGGTCACAAAGGCGATCTAATGCTCATTCATTTCAGAAACACTTTTGAAGAGCTTGCATCAACTCAGTTAAAGTTGGCTCATACGCGGTTACACGATTATTTGGTGCCCACAACGTCGTATGTCTCTGTTGTTGAACTTGGTATGTACGAGATGACTGCGAAAGTACACCAAGAACTCAAGGCACGTTCACTTAAAGCTGGTAGTGAGGTTTTTGAAGCTGCTTTTGATGAGAAAATGAATGAACAAAGAGCACGTGTAGTGAATCGTCTCTTTCTTGAGTTTCCAAAACGCCGTGCGGTATGTTTTTATCCAATGAACAAGCGCCGAGGGGAAGTGAAGAACTGGTACTCTGTGCCGTTTGATAAGCGTGCGGCAATGATGCGTGAGCACGGCTTGATCGGACGGCAGTATGCTGGACAGGTGAACCAAATTATTTCTGGTTCGATTGGGTACGACGACTGGGAATGGGGTGTTGATCTGTTTGCAGACGATCCGCTGGTGATTAAGAAACTTATTTATGAGATGCGTTTCGATGAAGCCAGTGCTGCATATGCTGAATTTGGTCCGTTCTATGTCGGCCTTCAGTTCTCCGCGCTTGAGCTTCCTAAGATGCTGGAAGGCGAAACGCCGGATTTGCGATCTCTGAATGATATTTCGTGTGAAAAATGAAGTGCTGAGATCGCCGAATAAGTTAAGGTCTCGTGGGATATAAACGTTTGTACTCGTTATAGTTGGTGAGAACTTCACGGACGAAGCCGCGTGTTTCCGAATACGGGATTGTGTCAACGAATAGTTCTAAGGGTACGTGCCGTGCGGCTTTCCACCAGGCATGTACGCGTTCCTCCCCGGCATTGTAAGATGCAACGATTGGCGGAGTTGCGCCAGAAAATTCTAGGTTCAGCCTACTCAAAAGTGCGCCTGCTAACGCAGAATTAATTGATGGTTCCATGAGAGCTATGTCGTCTGGAATTGAGAGACCAAGTTCTGGTGCTAGCTCGGCAGCGGTGTAAGGCATGATTTGAAAAAGGCCTATAGCCCCTACTGAAGATTCGGCCTGTTTATCGAATCGAGATTCCTGTCGCATTAAGGATACGAGGAGTAAGGGATCGACGTTGTGTGTGGTGGCTACGTTTTTGATGTCGTCGAAGAATGGTCGTGGGTATGCCAGGCGCC
>CAZQMT010000033.1:17930-18168 GCA_964594555.1 uncultured Vicinamibacterales bacterium | reverse complement strand
ACCGTGTCCGCTCGAACACCAATTCGACCACTAGCCTGCCCGATAACTTCATCGCGGAGAAAGAGATCGTTAATTCGCGCTCGTACGTCATAATTTGGCGCATCGAACAAACCGGTACCCGAAGCAGAAAACTCGAGGGTCCCGGAAAGAGGGGCATCAGCATAATTTGCAGTCACAACACTTTCCATGGGAATTTTGGTTGCGTCAGCATTAAAAGTGTAACTACCCTCCCAGATCA
>CAZQMT010000033.1:16046-17920 GCA_964594555.1 uncultured Vicinamibacterales bacterium | reverse complement strand
CAATTTCTAAAAAACAAAAAAGTGCAGTTAAAGCTGCGCTCAATAAACACTCTCCAGATGAATTTAGTGTTGCACTTGGTATGCGTTATGGGAATCCCTCTATTGCGTCAGCATTAAAAGAGTAAATACCCTCCCAGATCAATTGTGCCGCACCTATCATAAAGCACGTGATTTTTCGCATCTCGATACCGGTGAGTCGAACACCACTACCCTCGAACTCTAAATCCATGGCGGCTGTCTCAATGGGCTCACCATAAGCCACCGCATCTCTGATCGTCATGCTGCCGAAACCAAATGGCTCCTCGTACTTTTCGAGCAAATGGTACTGGCCATACACGACACCAGTTATGGGGTAGTCATCCAATTCAAATGCATGACGAAAGTCCACTAAAGGACGTCGGATAACGTTAATGCGCGCATCGATCTCGTCTCGCCCATCCTCTCTTGGATAACCAAGCGAGAAACGTCCTTCAACATGGATCTCTGAATCCCTATCGGTTACCACGGCCTCAGAAACATTTGCATAGGCCTCGTCAATGACAACTTGACCTTGAACGGCACCCCACTCGACGTCCCAAGCCCGCATCCGATCTCCTTCGAAGGTCCCTATTACCTTAGGCCTGGCAAATGAATCGACAAGTACGCCATCAAATATTCCAAAGCCTCAGACCTGGACCGCGGTGGTGGGTGTACCAGAAGCTGTCATGATGGCCGCTAAAACCTTGTCGCTCTCCTGCCAGTCACCACTCGTGACATGAAACGGCATCCTCGAGCGATCTCCGTAGGCAGTTCGACCTTCAAATGAAACATAGGTTCGGGAAGTTGCGAGTTGACTGGGTTCGACCGTGATCCAATTGTCATCAAAACGGTAGTTCACATGTCCACCGATTCCTAGCGGACCAAGCGGCGTCGTCACTATTGATGCATCGGTTGTTTCAAGTTCAGGCCTTTCGTGCGACACAATCGGAAAACTCATTCTTGTTTGAAGACTGAGATTCTCCGGAGGCTGGAACTTCACATGACCACTACCGTGATGTTCCGTGAAATATCCAAGCGGCCACTCGACCTGATAATGGCCATTCGCCAGACCAGCGAGACGAAGGCCATCCAATTGCATTGTTTCTGTTAACGAAGTCAGATCAACATCCTCGTAGGAAAAATCAAATGTCGCAATGGCTGGATCTGGTTGGTCCAGCGGGACCATCGAATGAGTAAAATAAGCACGTCCTCCGTTGAATTCCGAAGTGGTATCCCACAACTCGAAAGAATCTCTGAGCCAGCGTAGTGATCCAGCCAAATTAGGAAACCGGTGTTCGTTGAAACCCGCAAGCTCGCTAGTAAACGTACCGGACACGTCATGCCCACCTGTATACAAGCGATAAGTCCCTATAAATTCGCCTGTGCCTGAGAGACGGAATTGATCTCGGGCCCAGAAAATCTCCCGCATCTTCGAAAACTCCATCTCTGAACGAAGCTCATAGGTCTGCTCTGGCCATTCCCTCATATCAAGATCGCCGGTTAAAACAGTCTCCGCACCGTCAGTCAATAAATTAATTCGTTCGAATCGAAAGTACGGACCTTCAATATCAAACGCCGCTCGTAGAGACGCACTCATTGGTTCATATTCTTGGATCTGGATCGTACCCCCAGAGAAATTCGCTTCACCCCGATAGTCCGGAGCTTTTACAACATTGATTTCAAGGTTTCTCGCAATCACGCTCCACGGTGTCGCGTGATCCTCAAAGGTCAACTCGCCATTCTTTGCTTGAATTCGCTGGAAAGTGGTCGCAAAGAGTTTCTCGCCTGATTTTCTACACTCATTCAAATAATCTTCTTCTGGGTGCGATTAATGAGTTTAATGGATTACCAAATTC
>CAZQMT010000033.1:737-16036 GCA_964594555.1 uncultured Vicinamibacterales bacterium | reverse complement strand
CCGTCGAACCGAAGGTTGGTAGCGTATGACGACGTCCTTCGAAAGTTTCGACGAGCATCCTCCAGCCGTCTATCTCGAAAGACTCAATAAATATTTCCCGGCGTAAGAGTGGTGCCCATGCCATCGACACAACGATCCGATCAGCCTCGAGAAATGGCCTGTCAGTTGGTGTTAATCCAGCAACATATAAATCTTCAACAACGAAATCTCCCTTTAAGATCCGCAGGGACAGCTTGCCAATACGTAATTCACGGTTAAGATAATTCGTACCAGCCACCTCAGCTTTCGCCAAAATAACTGGACCAAGATCAACTGTTAGAGAGGTCAACACCGTTATCAGAAGCAATAACGCAGCAACAATCGCACCCAATCTAAGACCACGCGAGATACGACGGCGCCTAGACGACACCTTAGTTGACTCGAGCTCTTGATTTTCTGCAGAAGGCTCTGATTCACTCATGGACTATCATCCCTATTCCACCACAACCAACAAACGACCGACTTCAACAGACTGACCTTCTCGAACAACAACTTGTTTTACTTGACCTCCGCGCTTCGCGCAAAGCTCATTTTCCATTTTCATGGCCTCTACTGCTACCAGCCTCTGGCCTTCTACAACTTGATCACCCTCAGAAACAAAGACCCGAACAACCTGACCTGGCATGGGCGCTACGACGCGTTCTGCCCCTGCAGGTCCATCCGTTTCTATACTTGCCGAGTGCTGGAAACGCCGACTGTCAATAACCGTACGAAAAGCTGCTGCTCCAATCGAAACATCTATTCTTCCCCTAGTCCCAAACTCGTGTACACCAAGATCATGACTCACTCCGCCTGGATTGGCACCATCTTCCAGCAAAACTAAAGACAGACGAGAGCTGTCGATCTGAACGGCGTCTACGATCCATTCCCGACTGTCGAATACCAGTCGGTATCGATCCACCTGCCCAGCAACTTGGCTTACCGTTACGGTATAACGGCAACCACAAACCTCGACATCTATTTTCATCGCAATGCATCAAGTCTCGCGGCACGTTTCCAGTTTCCACCTCGACTGTCAGATTCTGAAACCCGACCCGGCGATGATTCTCTCCGTAAATATGTTGTTAGTGCCGATCCCATCACAGCCACCTTTTGCTCCTCCACCAGAGATTTAACAAATGGCTGGTTTGTCCGTGTTGCCAGTATGTGATCAAGAAAAGCAGTGTTAAACCGGCCCGACAAAAAATCAGGGTCAGTAAGTAGCCATTGAAAAAACGGGATGGTAGTTTTAACACCACCAACTTCGTACTCACTTAGTGCGCGACGCATTCGTGCAATTGCGTGTGCTCGATTCTCACCCCAGACGGTAAGTTTAGAGAGTAAAGAATCGTAGAAAACCGGCACGACGAAACCAGCTGAAACACCACTATCATCCCGTACTCCAGGTCCCGCAGCGGGCTGTAAGGTCTCAATTTTTCCTGGGGACGGCAGAAAACCAGCATCCGGGTCTTCTGCATAAATGCGACATTCTATTGAGTGCCCCTGAGGTTTAAGTAATTCCTCGGGCACCAGATTGAGTGCTTCACCTTTGGCGAGACGTATCTGCCACTGAACCAAGTCTGTACCAGTCACCTGCTCAGTCACTGGGTGTTCCACCTGAAGGCGTGTATTCATTTCCAAAAAATAGAAATGACCATCTTCATCCAGTAAAAACTCGATAGTCCCTGCGGTGGTGTAGCCAACAGCTCTAGCAAGATTTGTAGCAGCTTCGGCTAATTCCATACGGAGTGTCTTATCAACCGCCACCGAAGGTGACTCCTCAAGAACTTTCTGGTAACGACGTTGAATAGAGCACTCCCGCTCGACAAAAGCTACCACTTGACCATTCATATCACCGAGAAGTTGTACCTCGATATGCCGGGTACTCAACAACTGCCGTTCGAAATAGACCGAAGACACTCCAAACGCTGATAGCGCCTCTGAGCGTGCAGCACGAACCGCAGCGCTAAGGTCCGACGCTGTTTTAGCCACGCGCATCCCCTTGCCTCCACCACCAGCCACAGCTTTGATTAAAAGTGGGAAACCAATACGCGTTGCTTGTGTAGCCAGCTCAGAATCAGAAAGTCCCTCGTCCAGAAGTTTCTCAGTACCAGGGACTACCGGAACTCCCGCGGCAATGGCCGCTTCTCGAGCGGCCGTCTTGCTACCCATCCGTGCGATAACTTCAGGTGACGGCCCAATGAAGAGTAACCCAGCATCTCGACACGCTCGCGCAAATTCTGCATTCTCAGCAAGAAACCCATAGCCCGGATGTACAGCCTCTGCACCAGCTTTGAGGGCCACATCAATTATGCGATCGATGGCGAGATAGCTTTGTGATGGTTCGCCAGGTCCCAACAGGTAAGCTTCATCAGCATACCGAACATGCGGAGCCACTCGATCTGGCTGGGAGTACACAGCTATCGTACGGAACTCAAGCTCCCGACATGCACGCATGATTCGGATGGCAATTTCGCCACGATTAGCGATAAGAATCTTCATGGCTAGTAATCAGTCCGTGTAATTCGTTGGACCTGTCTAGGTGTGTAGATTCACACGGCTTTTAGTAGGCGTGAAACCCACAACGATTTTACCCTGAACCGTGTCCCATCGTTCCAGTACTTCCGGAAAAGAGAACATCGATCTCTCGACAAGGCCCCCACGCCCCCACCTAACAAGTCTAACGTGCACAGAGGGCTATACGCCAAACCGTAGCGAATAATAGGTTTTCTTAAATCAGAGTGGGATATTACCGTGCTTTTTCAATGGATGCACTTCGCGTTTTGTGGCCAGCGCAGCAAGAGCACCAATTAGTTTCGGTCGAGTCGCCCTAGGCGGTATCACCTCGTCCACAAAGCCCCGTGAGGCAGCTACGTAAGGATTGGCAAATTTCTTTCGGAATTCTTCTACTTTCTCTGCACGAAGCGACTCGGGATCGGCCGAAGATTCTAACTCACGCTTGTGAAGAATGTTCACAGCACCCTCTGGCCCCATAACTGCAATCTCTGCGCTTGGCCATGCAAAGTTGAAGTCGGTCCGTAAATGCTTGCTCGACATTACGCAGTACGCACCGCCGTAGGCTTTGCGCGTGATAACTGTCACCTTCGGAACTGACGCCTCTGCAAAAGCAAAAAGTAACTTCGCACCGTGTTTGATAATGCCACCGTATTCTTGCTGAGTCCCAGGTAAAAACCCTGGAACATCTTCGAAGGTAACTAGTGGAATATTGAACGCATCACAAAACCTAACAAAACGCGCCGCCTTGACCGACGCATCAATATCTAGGGTTCCTGCTAGATGTAAAGGTAGGTTGGCTACAATTCCTACCGGAGAACCAGCAAGGCGTAAAAACCCAACGATCATATTGCGTGCGAAGTGCTGATGAACCTCAAGAAAATAATTCTCGTCAGCAACGGACTTGATCAGATCCTTCATATCGTAAGATTGATGGGGTGACTCTGGTACTAGCTGATCGAGATCAACATCCTCACGGTCTAACGAATCAGCGGTTGCCAGCGTTGGAGGATCCTCAAGGTTATTACTGGGAAAAAAGCCTAACAGATCACGGATTAGTCTGAGACACTCGCGATCATCCTCAACAGCAAAATGGGCAACTCCGCTCTTTACGTTATGGGTCGAAGCTCCCCCAAGATCTTCCTTTGAAACTTCTTCGTGAGTCACAGCTTTAACAACATCTGGCCCCGTGACAAACATATAACTGGTTCGCTGTACCATAATCGTGAAGTCAGTAATCGCAGGCGAATAGACTGCACCTCCAGCACATGGGCCCATAATTGCAGAAATTTGTGGTATCACGCCTGACGAAAGTGTGTTGCGTAAGAAGATGTCCGCATAGCCCCCAAGCGAGAGAACTCCTTCTTGAATCCTGGCACCACCAGAATCATTCAATCCCACGACTGGTGCACCCACCTTCACGGCCAGGTCCATAAGCTTAACGATTTTGGCTGCATTCGTTTCAGAAAGTGAACCTCCGAACACCGTAAAATCCTGAGCAAATCCATAGACTGGCCGGCCGTCGATCAGCCCGTGCCCTGCGACAACTCCATCGCCTGGTACAACATGATCCTCCATCCCAAAATCAAGACATCGGTGAGTAACTAGCTTGTCAATTTCTTCGAATGTTCCCGAATCGAACAATAAATTCATCCGCTCGCGAGCCGTTAATTTTCCTGCAGCGTGCTGGCGACGACGACGCTCATCACCGCCGCCCCGTTCTGCCTGACGGTCGAGATCGGCCAATATTCGCTGAGGGTCCATAGATTTTTTACACCCGTGCTTTCTGAGCCTTCTCCCAGTCCTTTAAAAATCGTTCGAGGCCACTGTCGGTTAAAGGGTGTTTAAACATTGATTCGATCACGCCAGCCGGACATGTGCATACATCAGCACCAAGCCTGGCTGCTTCGAGAATATGAAGTGGACCACGAACACTAGCAACAAGAATCTCCGTCGTGAACTCATAGTTCTCATAGATTTCTACAATCTCTTCTACAAGACCTAACCCCGATGTGCCTATATCGTCAAGTCTTCCAACGAAAGGACTAACAAAGGAGGCCCCAGCCTTCGCTGCGAGCAAGGCCTGAGTAGCCGAGAACACCAACGTGACGTTTACGCGAAGACCCTCTGATGTCAAGGCACGACATGCGGTAATACCGGCCTTACCAAATGGCACTTTAACAACGATATGCGGATCGATGCCGGCCAGCTCTCGACCTTCACTTACCATTCCATCTGAGTCTGTTGCGACAACTTCAGCACTCACTGGTCCTTGCACAATCCGACAGATCTCAGCGAGCAAGGACCGCGGATCGGCATCTTCTTTAGCGAGTAGAGAGGGATTTGTCGTAACTCCATCGATGATCCCAAGAGGAACCAGGTTCTGCACATCTTCTAGATTGCCGCTATCGAGAAAAATTTTCATTGTGTGGCTCCTTGTAAATAGTCCGGTGCAAGCCCGTTAGTTCCAATAGTCAAGCCTTCGCCACAGGATTTGTCAATTCACCGACACCCTCAACCTTAATCGTCACACAATCGGTGTCTTTGATTGGAGCAACCCCTGCCGGTGTACCCGTTGAAATTACGTCGCCAGGGAGCAAAGTCATCACTGCCGAGATAAATTCCACGAGATAAGGAATGTCAAAAATCAGTTCGCGCGTATTTGAGGACTGCCGGCATTCTCCATTCACCCAAGCCTCGACGTCAATTGCATTATTGTCAAGTCCAACTGCGATGCACGGGCCAAGGGGACCGAAGGTGTCAAACCCTTTGCATCGCGTGAACTGTATCTCTCGGTTTTGTAAATCACGAGCAGTAACATCATTGATGCATGTAGTCCCGAGAATGTACTCGTGGGCTCGTGCGGAAGTTACACGGTGCGCACGTCGTCCGATAATCACTGCAACCTCAGCTTCGTGATCTACTCGGCCTACATCTGGCGGAATAGTGATTGGCTGATTTGGACCAATAACAGCCGTCGGAGGCTTGAAAAAAATCATCGGTTCTGCTGGAAGTTGCTTGTGTTGTTCAGCAGCATGGTCCCGATAGTTAAGCCCAACAGCAACAATTTTAGAAGGTGCGACCGGAGGCAACAGCGTCAAGCCTGTACTCGAAACTTCTACTCCTGGTTCAAATTTACCGAACAAGTCTCCTTCTAAAAGCCGCCATGTGCCGTTTCGCTCGATCACGTGACGCGGTGCACCTTCGTGAATAATCCGGTAAATACGATCTATCGTGCCAGTGCTGTCTGCCGAATTCATACGCTTACCTCGCTGTTTCTGTTACCCGGTTCGACTCCGCGCTCAAATTTGGTGGGAGCGTAGTATCGACCGCAACCACGGCGTATACATACCACTGTCCAGGTTTAACATCCGTATCGCGATATGTCGTTTCAGAGATCGGATCTGACATCAGTGGCACAAGGGACTCACTAGTCGACGTGCCACGCAAGACCAGATAACCACCAAGATCTTCCTCAGTATTATTTGCGTTCCAAATCAAGCTAATACCACCTTCACTGCCTACAGCTCCAAGCCCCTCTGGCGCCGCTGGTGGAAAAGTGTCAACAAGATCTATACAGGTAGATTCCGATGTGTCACTTTCTAGGATTACCTCACCGTACGTTGCCACAGTAAGAACAGCATAGCAGCGTTGGGTTCCAAAGTTGACCCTTGTATCTACATAAGATGGTTCCGTTAGTGGATCAAGGTTAAGGGGGCGAGGTGCCACCTTACGCTGCTCTCCAAGTCTGAACTCGTAGATGTTGTAACGATAGGGAACCAGTTGTTCAAAAATGGGTTCGCTGGATAGACGAAGCTGCGAGGACTGGGGAACGGATGGAAGCTCCATGTCCTCCAATAAAATTTCTGGGAGTTCCTGAACACGTGCCGGTGCACCGATTGGCGGAAGCCAGCTAAGTAATACTTCGTTCTCAGTGTAGTGCAATGCTGGCTTCGAAGGAGGAAGAGGAATGTCGTAGAGGGGAACCGAAAGCTTTCTTGAAAGAGGACCAACTCGGCCTTTAGTACTAAGGCCGACCGTAGCAAAATACCTATTTACAGGTCTGTTCATGCTTACTTGAATCATGGGTGGTTCAGCAAAATCAAAAGGTTCGACCATTACATCATCTTCGCCCGTCTTCAACAGTGAATGACTCACGTTAACGAGGCTAGCGGTAAATACCTCTTCGCTAAGTGTTGTGACAACTGACGCGAGCTCACCCTGTCCAAATCCAGAGTCCGAGGCGACAAGTACAGACGATAGGGACTCAGTAGATTCGGATCTTCTCCCCTCATTTTCTTTCTGTTCGTCCTCATCAATCCGCACAGGCGGGGGGCGGATGTCGAGAGTTTCTACGAGAGTAGCAGAACTTAAAAACTCTTCGTCGTTAAGTGCAAAACCACGTTCGTCAACAGGCTCACCAGTGAAACCATAGATACGAATTTCTGAAATATCGGCTGGTTCACGACCATTACTGTTTCGTGCGGGAATAGTAAATTCAAGATAAATATCGGAACCTAGCCGACGAGCTGACAGATCTGTAACTGCAGCTGGTTCGTCCACAAAAGGCGCTAAGGGGGGCGCTTTCGCCCCGCAGCCCAGATGAACCAAACAAACCAACATACTGGAAACAACTAAGGGGCAAAGGCGGAAGAAGGTCACAAGACGTAACGAGTTAGGTCCTCGTTCTCGACAATGTCAGACAACATTCGATCGACATAAGCTTCATCAATCGATAATGATTTTTCATGCAATTCTGGTGCCTCAAACGAGATCTCATCAAGAAGTTTTTCCATCACCGTATGCAACCGACGGGCACCAATATTCTCAGTCCGTTCGTTGACAACAGTAGCAAAATCAGCGACCCGATCAATCGCACCATCGGAAAAACTCAGGGCAATGCCTTCGGTGTCCATTAGAGCCGTGTACTGCCGCACAAGCGAATTCTTAGGTTCCGTCAAAATCCGAATAAAGTCATCCTTATTTAGTGCATCCAGCTCGACCCGAATTGGCAACCTGCCTTGAAGTTCAGGAATGAGATCAGACGGCTTGGAAACGTGAAATGCTCCCGCTGCAATAAATAGAATGTGATCGGTCCTGATCATCCCGTGCTTAGTATTCACAGTCGTTCCTTCGACAATCGGCAGAATGTCACGCTGTACCCCTTCGCGGCTTACGTCAGGACCATGCCCTCCTTCTCGTCCGCAAACCTTGTCGATCTCATCAATAAAAATGATGCCGGATTGCTCAACACGTTCAACGGCTTGACGAGAAACACTATCCATGTCGATAAGCTTTTGCTCTTCCTCCTGGATCAAATACTCGGAGGCTTCAGATATCTTCACGCGACGCTTCTTGCTTCGGCCCTGGAATAACCCGGGGAGCATTTCCTTGACATTGATGTCAATCTCTTCGACCGACGAACCTGCTATAACCTCAAACGAAGGAGACGAACGTTCATGTACATCCACCTCCACGCTTCGCTCATCAAACTTCCCGGCACGTAACTGAATACGAAATTTCTCTCTGGTGCTCTTTGCTTGCTCACGAGCCTCTGAGACGGTTGCTTCATCTCCTACTGGTTGCGTGGGAGGAAGAAGAAGATCAAGTAGGCGTTCCTCGGCAGCTTGTTGAGCTTTGTCTCGAACCTCGACACGTTGTTCCTCACGAACCATATCAACAGCAAGTCCTGCCAAGTCCCGAATCATCGACTCCACGTCGCGTCCACCGTCGCCAACCTCCGTGAATTTTGAAGCCTCTACTTTGAGAAAAGGGGATTGCGCAAGCCTAGCCAAGCGCCGTGCGACCTCCGTCTTACCAACTCCAGTGGGTCCGATCATCAGGATGTTCTTAGGCGCCACCTCTTCCGCAAGCTCAGGAGAAAGTTTCTGGCGACGCATACGATTTCTCAATGCAATAGCCACTGCACGTTTTGCACCATGCTGGCCGACCACGTACTTGTCGAGTTCGGCCACAATCTGGCGCGGTGTTAGTGTTTCCACCGAACTGGCAACAACTTGTGGTAAATAGATCGGCATCAATTCCTTTAATGAATACGACGTCTAAAAAATTTTACAAAGACTCCACCGTGATGTGGGAGTTGCTATATACACAGATACTTGCCGCAATGGCCAATGAGTTTTCAGCGATAGCACTCGCCTCAAGATCGCTATGACGAACTAACGCTTTCGCGGCAGCCAAGGCGTATGCACCTCCCGAACCTATAGCAATAATTCCATCGTCAGGCTCAATCAAATCTCCGTTCCCCGACAGAAGGAAGGTAGATTCGTCATCAAGGACAAGCAACATCGCTTCGAGCCGACGGAGCATGCGGTCAGTTCGCCAATCTTGGGCCAACTCAACAGCAGATCGCTCCAAGTTGCCTCGATACTGCTCTAGCTTGGCCTCGAAACGGGAGAAAAGGGCAAACGAATCAGCGGCAGAACCCGCAAACCCCGCCAGAATAGTGTCGATGTACATCCGGCGAATCTTCCGGGCACTCTCCTTAACAACCGTGTCACCAAACGTCACCTGGCCGTCCCCAGCCATAACAGCATGGCCTCTGTGTCTGACTGCGAGGATAGTCGTACTGTGAAATGTCAAAGGGTGAACTCGTCTCTCTTCGGTAGGCACCTAGCGTGATGTGTAAATTTTTCTAATAGCAGCTGGCCAAGATCTAAACTTCGTGACCCCATCAATCACACAAACCACCGGCACTCAACGCTCTTACTCCTCATAAGTGAGCACGACACTTCCATACCCACCACGAGAAAATTATACGGGCCACCAGGCAGTGTATCGAATGCCGAAAAACGGTGTCAAGAAACACCTTCAGCCACCAAAGTCTACAGTAACTTATTTGTCTTCATCCAACTGCTTCCAACGTCTTAGCAATATATAAACTGGTACCCCGGCTAGAATGACAACTAGTCCTGCTGCCGCCGGACCTGGCGTACGCCAGATGGCATTTATCACCATCGCCATACTGAACAGTGCAAACAAACCTGGAGCAATAGGATATCCCCAGGCTCGAAAGGGACGCGGTTCAGATGGCTGCCGCCACCGGAGGACAAAAAGAGTGGCGACCGCGAGACCAGCGAACAGCACGATCGAGAAACCGGTGAATTCAACGAGATGAGTGAAGGTTCCCGAAAGAACAAGAAGGCCGCTCCAAACCGCCTGGGCAATAATAGCAACCGCCGGAGTTCGAAACCGTGGGTGTACACGTGCGGCCGCACCGAAAAACAGTCCGTCTCTTGCCATCGCGAAGTAGACGCGTGGACCTGTTACAACCATCGCGCTAATGCTAGCTGAAACCATGATAACCGTGGCAGCGGCGAGTGCGGTAGCCACAGCACCCCCGAAAAGTCGCTCTGCGGCGGCATCAACCACCCTAATTTGCAAAGATCCAAGTTCCTCAACTGGGAACGCGTACAGATAGAGTAAGTTCATTGCTAGATAGACAACCACGACAATAGCAGTCCCGAGGCCCAGGGCTCTTGGAAGATTCCGGGTGGGATCGCGTACCTCCTCAGCTACGTATGCAGCCGCATTCCAGCCAGAGTAGCTAAACATTACCGGAATTAGTGCCACCAACCAGTTCGCTGCAGGTACTGGTCTGGCAATAGAAAAATTCTCAACGTTTCCCTGGCCGAAGACTAGGCCAAAAAGGACAAATACAATTAGAATGAGAACCTTCAATAGCGATAGTGCGTTCTGAACAACGCGGCCCGGACCAAGACCTATGATATGAATCACCGACAACACCGCAATCACCAATAGTGCCGTTAGATCCTGTCGCGTCACGGTGAGCATCCCGAAAGGCAGTCCGATTGTCACCAACTCATTTGTATCGGCAGCAAACGGGATAAACCGACCAAGATAGCTAGACACTCCGACAGCACCCGCTGCGATAGCACCTGAGAAACCTGCAATAAAAGATGTCCAGCCCGATAGAAATCCGACAAGCGGTCCGAAAGCCTCACGTAAATAAACGTACTCTCCTCCCGCTCGGGATCGTAACGCAGCGAGTTCTGCGTAGGCCATCGCCCCAGCGAACGCTAGCACCCCTCCGACAAGCCACACGGCCAGAATGGCAAGTGGATTCGGAATCATGCCAGCCACAATGGCCGGGACGATCAAGATCCCACTACCAATGACGTTAGAAACGATGATCGACGAGGCATCTACAGGCCCCAGTCGACGTTCCAGCGAAGTACGTAACATGTGAGAGGTCTTCACAGAACGTGGTCGAACGCGACCGGTTAAGTCGGTCCGAATCGTTAACTACAAACTCGATGTCGTGTTGAGGTACAAGACGCCCTTCTATCGCGTGAGCAATTGACGATCGATCCGGATTTCGGTCAACTTTGCCCACTGGGCACCACCGTGTTTAGTGAACAGTTCTACTCTAGCATCAATCCACTGACTATGCTCGAACATCTCGACCCTGGGTTGCTGACCAGTATAGCCAAGAGGCGAGCGTAGTACGATTTGTACAGTCGATGCCCCTGCCTCAAGCCCTTCCCTACTTATGGCTCGCGCGAAGGCACTGCCCCATTCATCTTCCTCACCTACCCGACGAAATACCGCATTTACTTGGACAGTCTTAACACGTTCATTCCCTGTATTTTTCAAAGCAAAAGCAATCGTAGGAACGAGCTTATTTTTTCCATTGACAATACCGACGTCATACCAGCCGCTCGTGACGTCCTCAAGAGTAAGAACCTCACGAACGTCGATATCCGTCCCTCCACAGCCAGCTACAAATCCACAGAAAATGAGCCCGACGAACAGGCCTTGGACAGACCGGTATGGCAAGACAGAACCAATACTCATAGTCACGATTGTATATCAGAAACATCGGAGTTCAATTCAGCTTCTGAATTCATTATGTTGGGGGGGGAACACAATAGTTTTTTCAATAACTCGGAACAGCCAACCACAACATGAGAATTTCTCGAGCGTGTTAAAATAGCTCTCTCGTTTTTTTAAGTACGCAAGCGGCCTTACCTCAGGCGATACGGCCTCCGTCTCATGATACAGCTCGTCTCCATAACTAAAGCGTTCGGTGAGCGGACACTGCTTGATGATGTATCGTGGCAAATTTCTAGCCGCGAGCGTGTCGGGCTCTGCGGTCCGAATGGTGCCGGTAAAACCACCCTCCTTCGTATGTTGGCTGGATCCGAAGAAACCGACAAAGGCAACATCCTCAAATCTAGCAGTCTCACAGTCGGCTATCTTCCACAAGATGGGTTGACCCACACCGGCCGCACCCTGCAAGCAGAAGCAAGTAGCGCGTTTCAACCGTTACTTGATCTGAAAGCAGAGATGCACGCACTGGAGCAGCAGTTGGGGGCTTCAGGATCTGACAATAAGGAGCATGTGCGTCAGCTGGCACATTACAGTGAGCTTCAGGATGCTTTTCGCAACCAAGACGGTTACACCCTCGATTTAAGAGTAGCGACGGTTCTTCAAGGTTTAGGTTTTCACCAAAGTGAATTCGAGCGTCTGACCGAAACGTTTTCTGGGGGATGGCAGATGCGGATCGCTCTAGCCAAACTCCTTCTAGGCCGACCGAATTTACTGCTCCTTGACGAACCTACAAACCACTTGGATCTAGAAGCACGCAACTGGCTTGAGAATTACCTTTCCGCTTAACAAAATGCGATTATCCTTCTCTCAAATGATCGATTCTTTCTAGACGACGTCGTAACACTAATTACAGAAGTTGGACTCAAGACCCTAACGGATTACACCGGTACCTATACCAACTACCTGAAGGCTCGCGACGAACGAATGCAACGATTACGAGAGGCTAAACGTCGACAAGACGAGGAGATCGCCAGAATTCAGCAGTTTGTCGATCGCTTTCGCTATCAGGCCACAAAAGCCTCACAGGTACAGAGTCGACTTAAAACTCTTGCGAAAATTAATCCAATCGAAATACCGCCAGAACGTAAGCGCTTACGTTTTTCGTTTCCCCCCTGTCCCCAAAGCGGCCGCGTGGCTCTTGAGCTCAAATCAGTGCGAAAAGCCTACGGTAAGACCACAGTGCTTGAAGATGTTGACCTGCACATCGAGCGTGGTGATCGAATTGCACTAGTCGGACCGAATGGTGCCGGTAAATCAACGTTGATGCGACTATTAGCGGGAACTGAACCTCCAAACACCGGTGAGCGCATCGAAGGATATCGATTAGTCATGCAGTACTTCGCACAGGATGAGCCATCACGACTGGATGCCTCCTCAAGTGTCTATGAAACTCTCGCATCAGGGTCCCCCTCTCAAATGGTACCGGCTATTCGAAATATTCTCGGGGGCTTTCTGTTTTCAGCTGATGATGTTCATAAACCTGTTAGCGTACTCTCTGGAGGTGAACGTACACGGCTGGCCGTTGCGCGAATGTTGCTACACCCGGCTAATACATTACTTTTAGATGAACCTACAAACCACCTCGACATTGACTCAAAAGATGTTCTCCTCGATGCCCTACTCGACTTTGGCGGCACGCTGCTGTTCGTTTCTCACGATCGTTACTTCGTTGACAGGCTCGCCACAAAAATCATCGAAGTCGGTAACGGACAAGCACTAACGTACCCTGGAACCTACAAAGAGTTCATCTGGAAGAAGGATCACCCAGAATCAACTGAAGGAAATGTATCAGCCAATAATAATAGGCAAGCCGAACCTTCAGAGACTAAAAACTCTGAAGCCTCCACATCACCGGTTCGTGGACGGGCTGCGCATTCAGCATCGCGAAGACGTAACACTGAAATCCGACGAAAATCTCGCGCGGCAAAAGCACGAGAGGCCCGTATTACAGCTTTAGAGGTCAAAATAGCGAGCCGAGAACAAGAAATTAAGGCTATCGAGGCCTCTATGGCCACGCCAGGTTTTTACGACGACCGTGAAGCGGCACGCACAGTGATCGATCAACATCAATCTCTGATGTGGGAAGTTGGTGATCTAATGAATCGTTGGGAACAATTACAGAATTCCGAGCCGGATGCCACCACTGAGTAGAATTAGTTTTATTACCGCCTTTTCCAATCCAAAAATTGCTCGAGATTTATCACCTGAATCACAAAATAAGACACCATACACGATTGGTCTAGGCACGCGGATGTGTTCTTTTATACACCCCGAGGAGCTGGGCAGCGTTGACATGCGTATATCGCTGAGTTGTGCTGAGACGTACATGGCCAAGTAGTTCCTGAATCGCTCGTAAATCTGCCCCACGTTCTAACAGGTGAGTGGCAAACGAATGACGGAGAGCGTGAGGTCCAATACCTAGCTGAGCACCTGATCGGGCTACGTATTTACGGACGAGTCTATCCACACTGCGAGCTGAAATACGCCCACCTCTATAGTTGAGAAATAACGCCTTATCGCGTGAGCCTTTTTCCATGCCCCGACTTTTACTTTGGGTAAGCAGACATTGACGATCAGGTAAATATGCACGTATTGCTTTCTCTGCATTCTTGTTGAACGGGACAATCCGCTGCTTACCTCCTTTCCCTAAGACCCGAACAAGCCGCGTGCTCAAGTCAACTTCCGCCAAATCCAGCCCAACCAATTCACTCAATCGAAGACCGGATGCATAAAAAAGCTCCATGATTGCACGGTCTCGTCGCCCTAGAGGCTCAGCCAGGTTTGGCATGCCTAGTAAGGCGTCGATTTCCTCAACCCCGAGGTGCGCCGGAATCCGCTGCTCAATCCTCGGCATCCCAACAAGCGCTCCTGGATCGCCCTTAAGCACACCTTCCCGGCGTAGATAGCGAGAGAACGTGCGGAGAGTGGCTAGTTTACGACCTGACGAGCGTCGAGATGTGCCACGACGGTAAAGTTCGGCTAAAAACGCACGGATCAAGGTGTGGTCGAAATCCCCTGATCTAAGACGAGCACGGGACCGTTTAAGAAACACAGCGGCAAACTCAAGGAACTGTTTGAGATCACTGGCATAAGCCCGAGTCGTATGCTTCGAAGCGTTTCGGTTTAGTCGTAAATAGTCTAGGAAGCGGTTCGAAAAATCTTCAAGGGACGCGGCCGATCGTCCACGAATAGTTTTACGGGCGTGGGTAGTAGTTCGCATATCACGCAGATGCACAACTCACTATCGGGACACTCTCGTCCCGCATCCAATTAGACAGATCATCAAGGGCTCTCGCGGCGACTGCACGCTTGCGAAGCAATTTGTTACGGGGTGGATGGGATAGTGGTGGCAAAATTCCGAAAGAGATGTTTGACGGTTGGTAGTGCTTCGAATCAGCATGCGAAATATAGTGACTTAACGCACCCAGTGTTGTGGTTCTAGGCGGTACACACAGCGACTCTCCTAATACCAGTTTCGCGGCATTGCGTCCTGCGAGTAGACCTGAAGCTGCTGACTCAACATACCCCTCAACGCCGGAAATTTGACCAGCAAAGAAAAGGTCGTCTCGTTTCCTCGATTGCCAGGTTTCACGTAATACTGTCGGAGCGTTAATGTACGTGTTCCTGTGAATCATACCGAACCGGACAAATTCAGCTGATTCAAGTCCTGGAATCATGCGAAGGATGCGCGCTTGCTCCCCCCACTTCAGCTGTGTCTGAAATCCCACCAAGCTGTAATGATCACCTGCAAGAGTGTCTTGGCGTAATTGAACGACCGCCCAGGGGCGTTTCCCAGTATGCGGATCGATGAGTCCCACGGGCTTCATGGGTCCGAATCTCAGTGTGTCCGTCCCTCGGTGAGCCATGACTTCAATCGGGAGACACCCCTCAAA
>CAZQMT010000033.1:0-727 GCA_964594555.1 uncultured Vicinamibacterales bacterium | reverse complement strand
TAATAAAATGATAATGAAAAATGGCACGTTATCAAAATCATGGGACTTCGAAGATTCCGCAGAGGTTAATGCCGCATAAAAGCGTGCGTAATCATCAGGGCTCAGCGGACAATTAAGATAGTCTCCTGCATTCAAGCTCGAATCACCTGCCCCAGGCTCGACTGAATGACGATTCCATCGAGAAGCCCTAAAGGCGACCTTCATATCGATAGACTCGGCCAAAACGATTGGGCTAATCGCATCATAGAAATACAGTTGCTCCTGTCCAACAAAGGCCTCAATGTCAGCCGCTAGATCTTCAGAAGTCAGTGGACCTGTAGCCACAATGACAGGCGTTTCTTTAGGATCGGGAATACGCTGTACCTCGGAACGCGTAATCGAAATTAACGAATGAGCTTTAAGGGTTTCCGTAACGGTTTTAGAAAACAAGTCACGATCCACCGCTAATGCAGCTCCCGCAGGGACCTGTGACACGTCGGCTGCACGCATTATCAACGACCCCATCCGTCTCATTTCTTCTTTGAGTAAACCAACAGCGTTGTCTAGCTTTGCGCCACGGAAGGAGTTACTACACACAAGTTCAGCGAGTCGCTCGGTGCTGTGCACGGCCGTAGGGCGTAATGGTCGCATCTCATGGATGGTTGCTGGTATTCCAAGTGAAGCTGCCTGCCAAGCAGCCTCGCTTCCCGCAAGACCACCACCAATGATGTGCACCATCCCGATTCCT
>CAZQMT010000032.1:16332-18749 GCA_964594555.1 uncultured Vicinamibacterales bacterium | reverse complement strand
TCCAAAGAGTCGTTAGAAGAAGCAGCTTCAAAACTCAATGAGGCTGCACAGGAACAAGCTGAACAAGACTTGAGAGATACTGCCAAACGACAACTTCAACAGCTACAAGAAACCCTCAATGCGAGGCGTGAACACGCATCGCAAGCAAAACGCGGTGGCGAACAATCAAGTGAAGAACAGGCACAGGGCGGCGCTGGGCAAGGTCAGGGTACAGAACAGACGACTACGCGACAAGGTGGAGACCACGGCGAGGCACGCCAAGCAGGTGACGGGGAACAGAAACAAGGCAACCAACCTGCCCAGGGGGATCAGGGCGGCATGCCCTTTGACGGCCCCACACAAATTGGTTCACCGACAGAACTTGAAGTGACGTTACGTCAGGAAGTTATCCTAAGCCAGCAAGAACGAGAAATTGAATTTGAACGTGAGCATGAGCAACTTATCGAACAGCCGAGCCGGGCCGCTGATTCAGAAGTCGAATATCGGAAAATCGAACCTGGCCGAAGCTACGCTGACCCCGAAGCCTTAGGTTATGACAGCATACCTTGGTCTTATCGTACTCTTGTCAAGCGCTACTTCGAAACCATGGGACCACGCGGACAATATGATTAATGAGATCGACCAACAGGTCGAATTGTTCCAGCAACAATTCACAACGGTCAAATCCGAAATCGGCAAACGCATAGTCGGGAGCGAGGACATCATTGAGGGTATCCTTACCAGTTTAATCGCTGATGGGCACGCGCTCCTAGAAGGCATCCCTGGACTAGGCAAGACAAAGCTAGTACATACTTTGTCAGACGTCTTACAGCTTGAATTTTCACGAATCCAATTCACCCCAGACCTAATGCCAGCCGACATCATCGGAACAAATGTCGTCCAGGAAAACCAACAGGGAGAAAAATTCTTTGAATTCCAACCTGGCCCTATATTTGGCAATATGATCTTGGCAGATGAAATTAACCGTGCCACCCCAAAGACTCAATCTGCCTTGCTCGAAGCTATGCAGGAGAAAAGTGTCACAGTCGGCAAACGCACACACAAACTAGGCCTACCATTTTTTGTGCTCGCAACTCAGAACCCACTCGAAATGGAAGGGACCTATCCATTACCAGAAGCCCAACTAGATAGATTTTTCTTTAAACTAAAGGTCCACTACCCCAACATCGATGGTCTTCATAAAATTTTAGATCGCACGACTCAGCCAGAAGAACCCACTGTGGATCGAGTACTGGATGGCCCACAAATCCTTGAAATGCGAAAAACCTCGCGAGCGATCCCCATCTCAAGGCCAGTGCAGGAATACGCTATCCAACTGACATTAGCAACACACCCGGGGTCACCTCACGCGCATAACGATGTCAAACAATTCGTCCGCTACGGGGCCAGTCCGAGAGGTGCACAAGCTCTGGTACTCGGTGGAAAGATCAGAGCTCTCCTTAGCAATCGTGTACACGTATCGGGCGAAGACATAAGAGCCATGGTGTTACCTGCACTTCGACACCGATTGCTACTAAACTTCGAAGGCGAAGCTGAACAAATCGATCCAGATACAGTGCTTAAAAAGATCCTCGATAATACCCCTGAACCTAGTTAGTGTAAGTGCCACTCTTAGCAACGACTCGGTATTATGGCACCGGAAAACCCCCTCTTCGACAGCGAGTTCCTTAAAAAGCTAGAGTACCTCCATATCATCTCAAAGCGAGCTTTTTCTGGACAATTCAAAGCTGAACGACGTGCCCGTACCAGAGGTACTGGCCTAGAGTTTGCCGACCATCGAGCATACTCTCCAGGAGACGACTTTCGACATGTGGATTGGAAAGCCTATCAACGTTTGAATAAACTCTTACTTCGTCTATTCGAAGAAGAACAAGATCTACCGATTTTCGTCTTTCTAGACAGCAGTCGATCAATGTTCGAAGGAACTCCACCAAGATTTAACTACGCACAGAAAATTGCTGCAGCTCTTTGTTACATCGGACTTGCACATCTCGACCGAGTCTCGCTATTCGCCTATTCTGATCACCTGCAAAAGGAACTGGCGCCACAGAGAGGAAAAGGCCAGATCTTTAAGATATTTAAATTCTTATCCGAGCTCAGACCAGAAGGAAAAACGGATGCGAAAGAAGCTCTAACTAAGTTCTGTACAAGCCGTAGTTCACGCGGCGTTGCTGTCGTTATTTCAGATTTCATGGACCCCCAAGGCTTCACTGCTGGACTCAACGTGCTTAGACATTATCACCATGAAATCTATGCGCTACATGTAATAGGGCATGCCGATATCCCTCAAAAAATCAGAGGCGAGCTTAAATTGGTCGACTCAGAAACCGAAGTAACTCTCGATCTAGAGATCAAGCAGTCACTCATCAGTGCGTACCAATCTGAGCTCGAGAATCTCTGCAACGACATCGCGAGTT
>CAZQMT010000032.1:9389-16322 GCA_964594555.1 uncultured Vicinamibacterales bacterium | reverse complement strand
TATTGGCTATGTGCGTACCGATACAACCGTACCGTTCGAGGAAGCCATCCTTCAAGTATTTCGATATGGCGGGTTTCTCAAATGATATTTCTATCCATGGCAACGTGGCAAGCATCGTTACTAAGCGGCCTTACTGCAGCCATTGTTATTTGGCTATTCTTTCTAAAGCAACGACATCCTCGATTCGTGGTTGGCTCACTTATACTGTGGAAACGAGTTCTAGAAAATCAGCAAACCGAGTCTTGGATCGAACGACTACGCCGACTCATATCCCTGTTGATAGCTCAAGTGATTTCATTGTAGATGGTACTCGCACTGGGGCGACCACTACTAGAAGCTCTGACGGGACCACAGCGAGAGTTTGCGATCGTATTAGACACATCACTCACGTTGGCGGCACAAACCTCAACAGGCTCAACTCGTTGGGAGAACGCACGACTTCAAGCCAGAAGAATTATCAAAACCGCTAGCCCTGGCGATCGTTTTTTAATCGCAGATACGAGCGGCGCAATCGTCACACCGACCACTATGAACCCGAAGACAGCGCTATCAACTATCGACAAGATGGCTCCAGTCACGGTATCTCCACGTTTTCCAGAAATCACTACAAGCAACGTAGAGTTAATCTTTATTTCAGACGGTGTCGCTATTCAGGATGTCCCTTCGAACGCACAATCAATTTCAGTATTTGAACCCACTGATAACGTCGGAATAACTGCGTTTGAAGTACGTTCTGTGCCAGCGAATCCACTCTCATATGAGGCCTACCTGGAAATCACAAATTACTCGCCACAAACCAAGGCCGTTACACTCGAAATTGGTGGTCGCGAGCGAGCAAAACTACTTCGCTCGATAGAACTCGCTGAAGGACAGATTTCACGACAAGCTTTTGAACTCTCAGCCTTCGAGGGCGGAGAAATTCAAGCTCGTATTCTGGTAGAAGGCGATAGCCTGACCATTGATAACACAGCGTTCGCCTATCTTCCATCTCGTCGGCGCCTACGTGTCGCCCTTGTAACTAATGGGAATCATCACCTTGAAACCCTACTCAACCTCGACCCTCGAGTTGACCTAGTCACAATGAGCCCAAACACCTTTCGTGAAAACACAGACATAGATGCCTACATATTTGACCGCTTCATTACGGCGTCTCCACCAAGTAAACCTGTCCTGATTTTCCATCCGACATCAACCTCATGGGTCAGTTCAACATCGAACGAAGTCAAAGTCGATAGCATTTCGAACCTGAATACCCAACACTCAATTATGCATTTTGTCCCCTTTACAGACCTGAGCATCAACAAGGCTGTCCATTTAGACATAGCCTCAGCGACACCTATCGCAATGTCAAATGAGACACCCCTTATAGCCGCTGGGGAAAAACCAGAACGACACGTCATCGTAGCTTTTGACCTCAAAGATTCTGACTTTGCAAATACTCTCGGATTTCCTATTTTTATTCGGAACGTGCTCAACTGGTTCACTGGCGAAGCCCCTCCCCTTCATCGGCAACTTGGAACTGTAACAGTGCCACTCCCTGATGGATACATCATAAGTTCGACAGGCGAACCCGTAGCTTCAAGCCAACAACTCAACTCAACGGTTTTTGATACATCTACACCAGGTCTATTCACTGCGATCGCAGACAATACTCATGTGCCTGTGGCTGTTAATGTAACCAGTCATCAATTATCTAATATCAATCAGTCAAATTTCCCAAAGACAAACTCTTTGCCTTCGAATGAGTACGTTCCACCTAAACGCGAACCATGGTTTTACATGTTGCTACTTGCAATGCTGCTCATCTGTACCGAGTGGTTAACGTACCATCGACGAATTACTGTCTAGGTTTATGTTAATTACATTCGAAAATTATTGGCCTCTCGGATTATTGCTTCTCATTCCTTACCTATGGTGGTTTCGTTCACACTCACTGGCCGGCCTGCAGCCTAAACATCTTTTGCTCCTAACCGGCGTCCGTTCAACGATTGTTATTTGCCTGACCATCGCATTGATGCAACCGACTCTACACCCATCCGGAACTTGGACTTCTCTCGTGTACGGCGTTGATTTTTCTCAAAGTGTGTCCCCCACAGCCCAAGAAGAGGCTTTGCTTTGGATCGAAAAGGCTAATCGTGAAGGCTCTCCCGATCATTGGAACATAGTAGCGTTTGGAAACAATCCTGTGAGCCTTAACACAGAAAACGCGTTTGAACGGCTCAGAACAGAGGATCTCCAGTTACTAAATGCCCTCGACCCAAGTGGCACAAATCTTGAAGCTGCGATGGATCGGGGACTCCGTAGTTTTAAGGAAAACCACCTCAAGCGGCTCGTTCTATTCACGGACGGAAATGTAACAACCGGAAATCTCTCCAGTGCTATCTCGCGACTCCGTCGCGATGGCGTCCGAGTCTACACGGTCCCAATGTCAAGTCGAACCATTGGTGACGCGTGGATAGAAGCCGTAAACGCACCAACACTGGTAACCGCTGAAGAGCCTTTTGAACTTGAAGTACAGCTCTATAGCCAAGACGGTCGTGCAGGGTTACTCGAGCTTGCAAACGACGGAAAAATACTGGAACGACAATCGGTTCAATTAACGGTCGGTACAAATCACGTCAGCCTTAAGACCACCCTTAACACCGCTCAAGCAGCCACACTAGAGGTCAGACTCTTGATTGATGATGACCCTGTCCAAATCAACAACAGTTTCCGTAAGTCGGTTCAGGTGATCGAACAACCACGCGTGCTCTATGTCGAAGGACGACCAGACAGTGCGAGGCACCTCAGTCAAGCGCTGGAATCCGGTGGATTAAGTGTTGAGATCGCCTCTCCGAGAGGCTTAGCGAACTCCACTGAATTGCTAGAACCTTATTCGGCAATAATCTTGAGTGATGTCGATCGAAACGAATTAACGCAATCGCAAATGGACGCAATCGCCAGCTACGTCTCCGAACGTTCTGGAGGTTTTATACTAGCCGGTGGCGAAGCAGTATTCGGCGACGACGGCTACTCTGATACTCCAATTGAGGAAATCCTTCCTGTAACTTTTACGATCAAAGAAAAACCACGTGAGGTCGCCATCATCATTGTTTTAGACAAATCGTGGAGTATGGCCGGAACAAAAATCGAATTATCAAAAGAAGCTTCAAAAGCCGCTGTAGATGTTCTAGAAGATCAACATCGTATAGGCGTTGTATCTTTCAACAACGATCTGGATTGGCCAGTACGCCTCCAGCCAGCATCAAACCGTGAATGGATTAAAAACCGTATCAGCAGCATTGTGCCAAGTGGCTACACCAACATTTATCCAGCTCTGGAGGCTGCTTTCAGAGAACTTCTCGATGTCGAAGTTCGCGTGAAACATATAATTCTTTTGTCTGATGGTAGAACTTATCCTGCCGAATATGAGCGGTTAGTAGGAGAGATGGTTGAAGAAAAAATGACCATCTCTACAATCGCTGTTGGTGCAGAGGCAGATCGTGTCCTACTCGGAAATATCGCAAACTGGGGCGCAGGTCGAGCTTACGTAGTCGATGATGCTGCCGAGGTGCCACAGATCTTCACAGAGGAAACCGAACGTGCCACACGGCCGAACCTCATGGAAGAACCTTTCAAGCTGTTGGTCAGAAAACAGGTTGAGATGTTCACAGGCATCGATTTCAATGCAGCACCACCTTTGAAGGGTTACACTAGCGCTCAAATTAAGGATACGGCCGAAGAACTACTACTATCCGACGAGGGGAACCCGATCCTCGCACGCTGGCACTATGGACTAGGTCAAACAGCAGCATTTACGTCTGACGTAAAAGACCGGTGGGCAGCTGACTGGCTCGAATGGAATGGCTACGGAAAATTCTGGACCCAACTGGTCCGTGAATCGATGCGGCGACAAGAAGATGAACGCGCGGATGCAGTCCGTGCTTACCGGCAAGGAAAAAACGCGTACATCACCATCAACCGTATTGCCCAAGACGGAACATTTGAAAACATGCTGGCACCACGTATCGCAGTTACCGACCCGACTGGTCGCACCATAAGTATCGAGACAAACCAAGTGGGCCCAGGAAAGTACGAGGCCATTCTACCAGTCGCCGAACGAGGGGATTATCTATTCCGTGCACTTGGCAGCTCGTTGAACAGCTCTCGAGCACTCGTTTACTCCTATCCCAAAGAGTATCAATTCCATCCTCCAAGACTTGAACTACTGCAGACAATTAGTCAGGCTACCGGTGGAGATTTTAACCCTGACGTAGAGGATTTGTTTCTGGACAAAAACGAATCAACTGTACTCGCGAAACAACTCTGGCCATATCTCGTTACCTTGGCACTAATTCTTTTTTTTGTTGATATCTTGCTCAGGCGGGTAAGGTTGTTTGAACCCACCTAATTTTTGACATTCAAGCTCAACAAGCAGGTGAGTTGATTGATGACTGGCGGAATGAAATAATTTCAAAAGACTTAGCTCGAAAACTAGAAAATTCATATAAAAAGAAAGTGAACAAGGATGGGATTCCTAAATAAACTCACTCACAATTCAGTCAGAGATCTTAATTGGGTTCTTGCACTAATACTGATCTCTGTGTCATTCGGACAGACACTGATCGCAGACGAAAAATGGTCGAGGTTTCGTGGACCAAACGGCTCTGGCGTCTCAGAATCCCTTGGTTTACCACTCGAATTCGGTCGCGATCGTAATGTACTGTGGAAAACCAACTTACCCCAAGGACACTCTTCTCCCATACTTAGTGAAAGTCTGATTTTCTTAACAGCAATCAGAGACAACATGCTCTTAACGATCTGCCTCGATCGTGAAAGCGGGAAGATCTTATGGGAACGTACAGTGCCACGATCAAGAGAAGAAGTAATAGACAAACGTAACAATTCCGCATCACCAAGCCCAGTTGTGGACGATGAATACGTTTACGTTTTCTTCCCCGAGTATGGTGTGCTGGCATACGATCACGCAGGTCAGAAACAATGGGATGTACCACTCGGGCCTTTTAACAATGTTTATGGAATGGGAGCATCACCAATCCTAGTCGGTGATACGGTTGTCTTGGTGTGCGACCAGAGTACGGGATCATATCTGCTGGCACTTGATAAGAAAACCGGTTCTGTCCGCTGGAAAACCGAACGTCCAGAAGCCAAAAGTGGACACTCGACACCCATTCTCTACACTCCACCGAAAGGCGAAACCCAAATCATTGTCCCCGGATCGTTTTTGTTAACATCGTACTTAGCCTCAACCGGGGAAAAACTTTGGTGGGTTCGTGGACTATCTTTTGAAGTAAAGTCCGTCCCTGTAATGTTCGGAGACACGATTTTTGTTAACGGCTTCGGAATGACAGACAATCAGCCAGGACGCCAAATTCCAGTCCTACCAGTCGAAGAAGTAATGAAGACCCAAGACAGCGACAATGATGGACAACTATCTCCAGGAGAACTACCGGACCAAAGAAGCCGTTCCTATCAAAGGTTTATTGACCTCGATCAGAATGGTTTTATAAACAGTACCGAATGGGATTATTACCGCGCAATGTCAGCATCTGAGAATGGATTACTCGCAATCAGAGCTGGTAACGGCCGAGGAGACCTTACTGAAACGAACGTAGAATGGCGCTACCATAGGGCAGTCCCTCAGCTCCCCTCACCCCTAATCTACAGAAACGCTCTGTATATGGTCAACGATGGAGGTATCGTGACCTCACTCAATCCATCTAACGGGCAAATCTTAAACCAAGGACGTCTTCATGGAGCGATTGATCACTATTACGCATCACCGGTTGCCGCTGACGGGAAAATTTTAATGGTAAGCGAAACTGGTAAGGTCGCGATCCTTAAACCTGACGGCAGCTTAAAAGTATTAAAAGTCAATGACCTTGGAGAAAACTGTTACTCGACGCCGGCAATTGTCGATGGTCGCATATACATCAGAACCGTTAACGCACTCTATGCGTTTGGACAAACGTAAATACTAGGGGTCCATTTTCCAGAATGCGATCCCCCCAGCCTGCATACCAACATCAACGACCGCCACACGCTCTTGAGTTCTAAGATGATATACCTCGACCGTGCCTGGCTCACCACCAATCCCCTCGAGCGTAATAAACGCGTACTCACCATCTGGTGTAACTAGTACACCATGAGGAACCCTCCGTGTCGTCGTCTTTCGAGCTAGCTCTTCACCAGTGTCTAAATCCCAGAATCCAATGGTCGCATCACGTTTATAGGTCACAACAAGCATACGTCCATCTGGACTTGTGTCGATGTTATAGGGGCCCTTACCCGTATGCTCAAACTTCGAAGTGACCTCCCATTTCTTAAGATCGACTTCGAAAATCGTATCGACCGCATTACCCGCAACGTAAACCTTGTCCTGCGGTGTAGGTGAGGTCACCCAAGTCGGCTGAACCGTTGCATGGGCTGCCACCGATGTGGCCTTGTCTACACTTCGATCCTCAATAATCGTCGCTGGAAGTTTAAGTTGACGAGTAACTTCGAAGCTAAACGCGTCCAGCTCGACAAGCGTGTCGCTCATCATAGCCACGGAATAATGTTTAGCCCCCTGCCGATCGAACCGTGAACCATGTGGCATGATGCCAGTTTCCACACGACCAACCTCCGTCATAGTTTCGGTTTCGACGATTGAAATCGTGCCTGGCTCCATCGGCCCGTGTAAATTAAAATTCACTGCGAAGAGCAACCCCGTACTAGAAGAAATAGCGAGCGTCGCTGGAAACATCCCTAAGGGAGTACCGCCAATCCATGCATCTGTATTAGTTTCATATTTCTGGACGCTACCGAAGGGCACACCGTGCGCGATGGAAACATACCAGTAGCGTCCATCAGGAGACACATCAATCCCATGAGGGCCTTCTATTTCTCCGGGGATAGAACCAACAGGAATATTTTTTACTAATTCTCCACCAT
>CAZQMT010000032.1:0-9379 GCA_964594555.1 uncultured Vicinamibacterales bacterium | reverse complement strand
TAAACTTTTTCATTGACTGCTCACATATTCACATTCAACACTAAAATTTTTTACTAATTCTCCACCATTGGGACCAAACTTGACTAACGCAACTTCATCATCTGACTCTGCACACACGTAAACGTAATAGACATGGTTCGCCGGAAGTGCTTGTGCATTCAACGACACGACACTCCCAGTCAGATTTGCCACACACATCAGACACGTAGCAAGTAACGTTACGTAAGCGTTAAGCTTTTCGGTAAAGTAGAGCATCTTAAATGAAACCAGCCCAGAAGTGAGACAAAAGCACCTAGAACATTTTGTTATAGAGCGACAGAACCGACTGAACCACTTTACTGTTCCTGGTATGATACGAAACGTTAGCCGTTAACCGCTAGGGCCAGCGTAAAACATTTTTCCAACAAGGCACAAGAGTGGGTAAGCCCTCAAATAACCCCATAAAGACGTCTGAGTCGAGTACGCCTCAAAAAGTCTGTTATTACTGCCTCGAATGCGCGCAGTCTTACCCGCTTGAAACGCCTCTATGGTGCTGTCCGAAAGATGGCAACCCTCTCGAGTTGAGTCAGGGCAAGGGACTCGGTCGTGATGACATCAACACCGCAATTAACTCAGTGTGGCGATACGGCACCGCGCTAAGTCTGGCTCAGAAACCACTAACCCTCGGTGAGGGCTCAACTCCACTCACTGAAGTGGTATGGGAACAGTGCGTAGTACATTTCAAACTTGAGAATCTATCGGCCACGGGATCTTTTAAAGATCGAGGCGCCGCGGTCTTGACTGCCTATCTCAGAGAGTGTGGAATCAGCGCGATCGCAGAAGACTCCTCAGGTAATGCTGGAGCAGCCATGTCGGCATACGCCGCAGCTAACGGCTTAGCCTGTCGGATTTACGTTCCTGCTCAAGCCTCTCCCGCCAAAATCATTCAGATCGCTGCTAGTGGCGCCGATATAATCAGGATTGGAGGTTCACGACAACAGGTCGCCGAAGCAGCTATTAATCAATCCGATGGGTACTTCTATGCAAGCCACAACTGGCAACCATTCTTTCTTGAAGGCACTAAGACCCTAGCTTATGAAATCTGGGAAGGTTTCGGCTTCTATACTCCGGATAATATCGTCATTCCCGTCGGAGGAGGAAGCAGCTTGCTCGGGCTCTTTATCGGATTTTCAGAACTCTTAGCACGCGGGGAAATCAAGAAACTTCCACGCCTGTTCGGAATACAAGCAGAGGCTTGCGCCCCACTCCACACGGCATATCAAGCTGGGAGGGAAGACATACTCCCGATCTCGACCAGCCCAACCATCGCTGAGGGCATCACATTAGCGCGACCCATTCGAGCCAAACAAATTCTTCGGGCGATTCGAACCTCAAGAGGAGGCACTGTCTCTGTCTCTGAAAACGAAATAAAGGAATCGATACAACGTCTTGGAAAACGTGGATTCTTTGTAGAACCGACATCAGCTGTTGCGGTTGCCGGTCTGAATAATCTCACCAAAAGCGGCATAGTAGGTCCAACAGAAACAACCGTTGTCGTACTCACCGGTAGCGGCCTCAAATCGGTGAGTGCAATAGAAAAATTGCTAAATCTCTACGAATAAGCATCAACAATCAAATGACGAATAAATTAGTTTTTTGATTTAGTAGCGGTGGGATGCGGATTGGCATCAAGTAAGACCGCTACCCAGCGGAAATCATCAATATTTTCAAGCCCAATCTTAACAATCATGGTTAGCGGCACCGAAAGTAACATGCCCACTGGCCCCCACACCCAACCCCAAAAAGCAAGAGAGAGGAAAACAACGAGTGTCGATAGTCCCAAACGCCTCCCCATTAAATATGGTTCGACCAAATTCGCAAGTACTATGTTAATGATGAGATAACCAATAGCGACAGAAATTGCCTTTCCCGGACCGAACTGTACTAAAGCCAATAACACAGGGAGTACTGCCGCAAAAATCGAGCCGAGATTCGGAATGAAATTAAATAGAAAAGCTATAATTCCCCAAAGTAGCGGAAAACTTATTCCTAAAACCGCCGTCAGAATCCCAGCCAGTAACCCTGTCGCGAGACTGATTATGGTCTTCATCACAAGATAGCGCTGGACCTGGCGTGCCATCGAAGAAAAGCGATCGAGATGTTTTTGGCGATCACCAAAAGCGAGACTCAACTTACGTGAAAATCCAGCTGCTTCAAAGAGAATGAAAACCGTCGTTAAAACTACCAAGAATGTATTCGAGAGCATGTTCGCGACGGCACTGAGCGTACTGCCGACGAGGTCTAACATACTACTAGGGTTGAATACATCGAGCGCTTCGGGGTTATCCAGTGTAATCCCATTCGCATCCAGCCAAGTCAGTAACAAGCCTACCAGTTCCTTCAGACGCCCCTGATAACGGGGCATTACATCGGTAAACTGATTCAATGACTGGCCTACAACAAGTACTAAACCCGCTAGAACGGCTACATCAATCACGACGGTACACAACACAGCCAGCGTTGTCGGAAATCGTTTTTTTTGCAGCCATGCCATTAAGGGAAGACTTATGATGGCAAGTAGAATGGACACCAAAAATGGTAAAAGAATCGCCCTGGCGGCACGTAATCCAGCCACAACAATTACTAGACTGGCGGCCACCAAGAGAGTTCGTGCGCCCTGATCCCGGTACTGGCTCTTTACCACATCCATATAGATATCCCTTAGATGATTATACTCGCGTGCACCATTAACTTTCTTAAATCGTATTTCCCTTATCTTTACCTTGACGAAAAGAAATAAACAGAACAAAGAAAAATATACTAATTAAGGATAAAGCTATAATACGAGGCTGGCGCGTGTCCACAACCTATGCTTAGATGGTCGGCACTCATCCACGTGGCTTCTTTCCTGTTATCGTCCGTCAGATCGCTGATACTCTTGGTACGGCCAAGCGGAAGAAACATCTTAAAATTTTTGGGTTTAGTCATCACCCTGATAGTCATCGCAGCAATACTCCACTTTAAATTTGGTTATCGTCTGCACGTCGACGGTAGTGGCTGGAAGCCAAGATTTTTGAGCCAAAACCGTGAAGCTCATGACCTCATCCTCGACAAAAATCGTGGCCAACAAAAGCTCAGAAACACCGAGTCTGGAATCAGTCCTAAGACAGGTTCAAGCCTCACTTTATTACCAAAAAAAATATTGCCAACCGAGATCAACGCGCATCGAAATGCCTCAGAAAATACTGACACTGCCAAAAGCGGAACTCAAAACTACTGGACAAATTTTCGAGGACCGAAACGCGATGGACGTTATGAAGCGGCACCGATACTAACCACATGGCCTGAATCAGGCCTACCACTACTGTGGCATCAGCCCATCGGGGGTGGTTATGCATCATTCATCGCCGCAGATGGTCGACTTTTTACAATCGAACAACGAAGACAACAGGAAATGCTCGTCAGTTACGACTTGGAAACAGGGCACGAATACTGGAACAACGGTTGGGATGCTAATTTCAGAGAAGTGTTAGGTGGCGATGGACCACGTGCAACACCCACGTGGGACGAGGGGCGCATCTATAGCCTCGGGGCTACGGGAGAACTTCGCTGTGTGGATGCGACAACCGGTAATTTATTATGGCGACGTAACATTCTCTCAGAAAACGGTGCGACAAACCTAACCTGGGCCATGTCAGCCTCACCACTCGTTGTAGATAACAAAGTAATCGTACTACCGGGTGGCCCAGGTGGTCGCTCAGTCGTGGCTTACGACAAAATTACAGGAGAGAAAATCTAGAGCGTCGTCGACGACAAACAAACTAACGTATCACAGATTCTTGTCACGCTCGCGAACAAGGGACAAATTCTTGTTGTGAGTGCCGAACGTGCTATGGGCCTCACAGTCGACGAAGGCGCATTGCTTTGGGAACACCCATGGACTACAAGCCAAGGCATAAACACTGCCCAACCAGTATTACTCGGTAAAAACAGGATCTTTCTCTCGTCCGGCTACGGCCACGGCGCAGAAACCTTCGAAGTCCTTAGGAAGGGCAACTCATTCTCAACACAAACACTCTGGGATAACATTCGCATGAAGAATAAATTCACTAGCTCTATTCTTCATGAGGGCTACCTATACGGACTGGACGAGTCGATTCTTGCCTGTATTAGCGCAGAAACAGGTGAATTAATGTGGAAGGGAGGTCGTTACGGATACGGCCAGGTCATGTTCGGAAGCGGACACCTGATCGTTTTGACCGAGCGTGGTGATATCGCTCTAGTAAAAGCCACTCCAGAAAAACACCAAGAATTAGCTCGCTTCGCTGCTATCAATGGTAAAAGTTGGAATCATCCTATTATCGTTGACGGTCGCCTGATCGTACGAAACACGACAGAGATGGCAGCTTTCGATATCTCCGAAGAAAATCAGTGACAAGCCCCATGGTGTCTCTATTTCACTACACTAAGAGACGATCAGACTCGTCGTTTCTTTACACTCCACTTATACAGTTGCCTGTTTCAAAACTATCGTTTGGTGAAAATTCTTTTCTCGCAAACAAAAGCGTATTTTCCTTGATAATCTTTATCTTAACTCTCATTTCTGATCTCACACTCTTAGGTTGGCAACGTGAAACTCGTGTCCCCAATATCCAACCCCCGACATTAATTATTGAAACTGAAAAAAGTCTGGAAGCTGCCGGTACTTCTATTCACGCGTTCGATCCGAAGAAACTCCTTAGCGTGATGCGCCTAGTCGGCCTCAACACACCGGGAAAACCGATTAGAGTTATTTTAATTAGTGAAAAATCCAAACTCGCCCGTTCAACTCCTCCCTGGATTTCCGGCTTAGCCTTCAGTTCAGATAGCACAGTGTTCCTACTACCTGAACGAACACCAAGCTATCCCAACAATTCACTCGAAAAACTACTCCACCACGAAGTGGCACATGTCTTAATTCAGAGAGCTGCCGGAGGGCAACCACTACCCCGCTGGTTCAACGAAGGGCTCGCAATGGCTGCAGAGCGCACCTCGAACCTTGAGAACTTTACACGTATCATCTTCGAATCACTCAAACGAGAGCGTATACCCATGCATGCCCTCGACGGTCTGTTCGGAAAAAACAAGGAAAGTAGCGCAAGAGCCTACACCTTGTCTAACGCGTTTGTTCAAGATCTACTAGTGGAACATGGTCCAAACAGTGCCGCCAGGATTCTCTCGCTCGTCGCTTCAGGATTACCGTTCTCGGTTGCCTTTGAGCAAGCGACAAGCCTCCAGATCTCACTCGCTGAAATTGGCTTCTGGGAACGAAACTCTCGTAACCATTGGATCCCGTTTTTAACAAGTTCAGTCGTACTTTGGACTGGCATCGTAATTCTTGCTGTAGTAGCCGCTAAGAAACGCCGTCAGAAAAATGCCGCGTTGCGCCAACAATGGGAACAAGAAGAAGCTCAAAGGACAATGACAGAACAGGATCGAAGTCATTCGCACGAAACAATTCACTAAAAACTTCAGCAGATCATAACGAACGCTAGTTGTTTTCGAATGGTTAAATTTATGCAAAATAGCCTCAAACACAGTGTGTGATTAATGATAAACAGACAAAGGACTCAATCATGACGACGAAAAGGCAACACACTCTTTTCGGGGAGTGCTTGGCAGAATTCATCGGTACGGGGCTATTAATATTCTTTGGTGTTGGCTGCGTGGCTGCATTGGTATTAACTGGTGCTGAATTCGGGCAATGGGAAGTCAGTATAGTATGGGGCTTTGGGGTCGCAATCGCGATTTATTGCACCGCGGGGGTATCGGGAGCACATATTAACCCTGCAGTGACCATCGCTTTGGCGGCATTTCACGGTTTCGACAAGCAAAAAGTATTACCTTATATCGTGGCACAAATGGCAGGCGCATTTTGTTCGGCTGCCTTAGTATACGGTTTGTACAGCAACCTATTTATCGACTATGAGATCGCCCATGATTTTGTGCGCGGTAGCGAAGAAGCATTAGCAACCGCTGGTATCTTCTCGACTTACCCACACGCATCACTTTCTTTTTTTGACGCCATTGCGGTTGAGTTTGTGATTACCGCTGTGCTCATGTTTGGTATTTTGGCGCTCAGTGACGAAAACAACGGTGCACCACGTGGCCCAATGAATCCATTACTTATTGGTGTGCTCATTGCTGTGATCGGTGGCTCTTTAGGTCCACTGACTGGCTTTGCAATGAACCCAGCACGTGACTTCGGGCCAAAACTTTTTGCTTACTTGGCCGGTTGGGAGCAAGCATTAACGGGCGCGAAAGACATTCCTTACTTCATCGTACCTATTGTTGGACCAATAGCAGGCGCATGTTTTGGTGGTTGGCTGTATCCGAAAGCCATCGCTGCGTATCTTCCTGTAGACGTGCAAGGGTGTACTATCCAAAATCAGTCTGATACGGATGAAGCAGAAGAAGTAAATGCCTAACGACTTCTAATAACAATAACCGCAGCTGTAACTACACTTATTATCAATAACGAACACGAAACACTAAGGACCTTATCATGACGGAGCAAAAATACATGGTTGCCCTCGACCAAGGGACCACCAGCTCACGTGCGGTAGTGCTTGACCACGACGCCAACATTATCAGTGTGTCACAGCGTGAATTTATCCAAATATACCCTCAAGCGGGTTGGGTTGAGCACGATCCAATGGAAATTTACGCCACACAAAGTTCGACGCTGATTGAAGCACTTGGTAAAGTGGGAATTCGCAGCGATCAAGTCGCAGGTATTGGTATTACCAACCAACGTGAAACCACCATCGTCTGGAATAAAGAGACGGGTAAGCCAATCTATAATGCGATTGTTTGGCAATGCCGCCGTACGGCCAGCATTTGTGAAGAACTGAAAGAACAAGGTCTAGAAGGCTACGTAAAAGAAAACACCGGTCTGGTCCTCGACCCGTATTTCTCTGGAACCAAAGTAAAATGGATTTTAGATAACGTGGAAGGCGCTCGAGAAGATTCGGCGGCAGGTAAATTGTTGTTTGGTACTGTGGATACCTGGTTGGTCTGGAAAATGACTCAAGGCCGCGTTCACGTCACCGATTACACCAATGCTTCACGAACGATGCTGTTTAATATCAATGACCTTCAGTGGGACGAAAAATTACTTAAAGCGCTGGATATTCCGCTGTCGATGATGCCAGAAGTGAAGCGCTCGTCAGAAGTGTATGGCCAAATCAACATTGGTAGTAAAAGTGGTACGCATATCCCAATTGCAGGCATTGCGGGTGACCAACAAGCGGCGCTGTATGGGCAAATGTGTGTGGAAGCCGGCCAAGCGAAAAATACCTATGGTACAGGGTGTTTCTTGTTAATGAACACTGGGCAAGAAAAAGTGACCTCGACTAACGGGCTGCTCACCACACTGGCATGTGGACCGAAAGGTGAGCCTGCTTATGCATTAGAAGGGGCCGTGTTCATGGGAGGCGCCGCGATTCAATGGCTACGTGATGAAATGAAACTGTTAGATGATGCGCACGATTCTGAATATTTTGCGACTAAAGTGGATACGTCAAATGGCATATATGTCGTACCAGCATTTACCGGCTTAGGCGCACCGTATTGGGATGCTTATGCACGAGGCACCATTGTTGGGTTAACTCGCGGCGTCAATGCTAACCATATCATCCGTGCCACGTTAGAGAGTATTGCTTATCAGACTCGAGACGTTTTGGATGCGATGCAAGCGGATTCAAGCATTAAGTTAGCCGCACTACGAGTGGATGGCGGCGCGGTGGCGAATAACTTCTTAATGCAGTTCCAGTCGGACGTACTGGATACGCAAGTGTTGCGACCAAAAGTGACAGAAGTGACCGCTCTTGGTGCTGCGTACTTGGCAGGTATTGCTGTTGGTTATTGGGATGGCTTGGAAGAGTTGCAAGGCAAAGCTGAAATTGATCGTAGCTTCTCACCACACGGTGATCAATCGAAACGAGAGCAACGCTACACAGGTTGGAAACGAGCAGTACGTTGTGCCCAAGTGTGGGCTGAAATGAAAGACGAGTAATCGTTAATATTGCAAGTGTAGCTTGTAGCAACCATTAACACTGCCTATATAAAACAAAAGCGGAAGGTATGCCTTCCGCAAACAGGTAGCGCAGCCAAGAGTAAATAGCATCAGGACATCAATTTAAAGCCCTTTCGCAGCCGCTAAGAAACGCCGTCAGGAAAATTCGTGTTGCACCAGAAATGGGAACGAGGAGAATCTCAGAGAACAAAGACAGGACAGGATCGAAGTCATTCGGACTAAACAATTCACTAAAAACTTCAGCAGATCATAAATTGATACACTTAACATATGTCTATCTTCCGCTTCATTAAAAACTCACTGGGTAACGTAGAAAAAGGTCAAAGCGAAACACATACAGAAGGGACCGATCAAATCATCCAGGCACTTCACCGCCTCGATTCCAACAATGCTCGTTATCTTGCCGATTTCGCTTACATCCTCGCCCGCGTTGCACACGCTGACCTCCATATTTCCACAGAAGAAAGCCTCGAGATGGAACGCATCGTCACTCAGCAAGGAAAACTTCCTGAAGAACAAGCAAAAATTGTAGTCAGTATGGTTAAAACTCAAAATGTCGTGTTCGGCGGGACCGCAAGCTTTCTGGTTACGCGAGAATTTTCTGAACTAGCGAGCATAGAACAAAAGAAATCCCTCCTTCACTGCCTATTCGCTGTTTCATCTTCAGACGACACTATCGACACAGTCGAAGATAACGAAATCAGAAAGATCTCAAAAGAGATCGGTCTCAAACACACCGACTTCATTTCGGCCCGCTCGGCTTTTCGACAACACCTATCAGTACTTCATCAAAACTCAAAATGAACGTAATCACTCAACCGGGCATTCTTGAAGCATTTAGTAACCAACAAAGTCAGATTTTTAAGAGAAATCAAAAATTCTCGACACAGCCAAGTAGCCACCGATCATTCCAATAAACACGGAAATCGGAATCACAACTCTAGCGCGGTACCATTCTCGAAAACGAAAGCATCCATATATAATGAAAGTAAAAGAAATGACCGCAAGCTGACCAAGCTCAACGCCAAGATTGAAAGTAACTAACGCGTTTACGAAACGGCCAGTCGGCAATCCAAGATCACGTAAGACTTCAGCAAAGCCGAGGCCATGAAGAAGACCAAATCCAAATACAACAGGCACACGCCAGGGCTTGAGATCAGAGGTCACGATATTCTCAACTGCCACGTAGGCAATCGACGAAGCAATTAAAAATTCTACAAACTTCTCAGGCACCGATACGATGTCATACATCGACAATGCAAGTGTCAGAGTATGAGCTACAGTGAACGCCGTAACTTGCCAAAGCAAAGGCGTAAAACGCTT
>CAZQMT010000031.1:0-18777 GCA_964594555.1 uncultured Vicinamibacterales bacterium | reverse complement strand
GGCTATAAAGTTGGTCAAAATAATCTGATGCGAAATAAAGTCGATCGTGCCAATCAAATCCAAGCCAATTCACATCTTTTTTGATCGCCTCAACGTATTCGACATCCTCCTTAGTCGGATTGGTATCGTCGAATCGTAAGTTGCAAACTCCATCTTTATATTCATTAGCAATACCAAAATTCAGACAAATCGATTTCGCATGACCAATGTGAAGATACCCATTCGGCTCTGGAGGAAATCTTGTAGTGACATACCCTTCATTCTTACCAGCAGCCACGTCAACACCAACAATCGTGCGAATAAAATCAACTGACTCATGCGCAGCTGCTGATGGTCCAGACTCTTGACGAGATGACGGATTAGGATTTTTAGTCATACAGCAACTCTTTCTAGTATCCCACAGCACTTACCTCTAGTATGCTCAACTGTGACAATATCAAAATATCTTTTCACTCAGCGCTATAATCTAATGATTTCGCTATAGGCTAATACTTTAGGTATCTTGCTCCCTGATTTCAGACTTTGTGGATCAAAAAACAGGAAATTCAAAATGACACTAAGGACTCTCACCGTCGTAACTATCGTAACCGCGCTCTTGCCACTGTATGAAACAGCCCTAATAGGGCAAGGCCAAAGTAACGACGAACTGACACCCACAAAGATTGAGGTTAACCCGACCGAATTAAAAATGCAGGTTGGCGAAAGCGTACAGTTAAGTGTCACCGTCACAAACGTAGAGGGTACCACGCTTGATGTCCCAGTACTCTTTATCCCGCTCTATGGACAATTTTGGAATCTTGAAACTCGCACCTGGGGGTTTAACCTCTTCAAGGTCAGTCAGGACGGTCTCGTCACCGCATCTAGACCAGGTAATTACAACATCAGGGTTCGTGTGCCACTATCAGAACGAGGCAAAAAAATGCAAACAACAACCTTGAACCCTGACGAGCGCTTCCTCCAAGTCAATGTCCCTCTGAGTATCCAACATCCACCAGTGAAAGAAGTTCTATTCATCTCACCGCCTGAACATCTTTACACAGGAACAACGATCAAACTCGATACAAAAGTTATGGACGAGTCCAACGATACGCGTACTAACGTTCCAGTTAGGTTCACAATCTCAAGTCCTAATGTAGCTCAAGTTGACACTCTGGGCTATATCACTGGTATGGGCCAAGGCGAAGCTAAAATCACCGCAAATGCTGAAACGACCTCATCTCATTTAACGGTGAAGGTACTCAAAAACCCCGTCACGTCAATGACGATCGCAGCCAGCACTTCACAAGCTAAAACAGGTGATGTTATTCATCTTACAGCAACACCGTATGATAACCGTGGTCACGTAATCCAAGATCTTCCGGTGGTGTACAGCTTCCATTCCAAAACAGACGATCTCGCTGCAGGTGGTCCAACGTCTGGACTAATTGACCAAAGCGGACGTTTCGTTGCAGACCTTCCGGGCGAATATACAATCGTAGCCAGTGCTGGAAAGATGTCCGATACGCTCGTGCTCTCGATCCGTCCACGCAACGTCAAACAAACCATCGAACTAATTGGACATGGTCGCGTAAGTGACCGAGGCACGTCAGACCTTTGGGTCTGGGAGGGACCGGACGGACGTGACTATGCGATCACCGGAACCCATCGCGCTGAAGGACATGCTTACATTTGGGACGTTACAGAACCAGGACACCCCGTCATCATAGACACCGTTAGGGTTGATGCGCGAACAGTCAACGATGTTAAAGTCTCTGAAGATGGACGTATCGCCGTCATTAGCCGAGAAGGGGCCTCAAACCGTCGTAACGGCTTCGTCATTCTTGACGTATCCAATCCGCAAGAAGGCGTTAGAATCATAAGTCGCTACACTGATGAACTAACAGGCGGCGTCCATAACGTTTTTGTCCACGACAACCACGTCTACGCATTAAGCGCAGGACAACGTTATGACATCGTCAATATTGAAGACCCCAAGCAACCACGCCGCGTCGGCCGGTTTGAGCTCGACAACTTCGATCGCTCCATTCACGACATCTGGGTTAAAGACGGTATTGCTTATTCGGCAAACTGGAACGACGGTATTGTAATGGTCGACGTGGGTGGTGGTAATAAGGGTGGAACTCCTCAGGACCCAATCAAGATAGGAAACTTCTCATTTCCCACTGGATGGAACCATGCAGTGTACCCCTATCGTAGCCAATCTACCGGTAAATTCTATGTTTTCGCCGGGGACGAAGCATCACGAACAAGCACGCGTTACTCCCCCATCACCGAACGTGGCACCGGCACACCAGGCTACCAGGGAGAACCTTCCCACTGGCGCGGTTGGATTCATGTCCTCGAGTGGAGCGATGATGGTGAAAACCCAAAGATTGTTGCACGATATGAGGTGCCTGAAGCTGGCAGCCACAACATCTGGATCGAAGATGATGTTATGTACGTCGCTTTCTACAATGGCGGACTTCGAATCGTAGATATCTCAGGTGAACTCATGGGAAATCTCTACCGCCAAGGGAGAGAAATCGCACGCTTTTTGCCTTTCGATCCAAAAGGTTTCGTGCCAAACGCACCTCAGGTTTGGGGAGCACAACCTCACAAGGGTAATATCTTCTTTTCAGATTACAATTCAGGTCTTTGGGTGGTTCGCCTCAGTAAAACCGATACAAAATCAGTCGAGAGTCTCAATCACTCTAAGCCCTGAAAACTACTCCTCTTCCCATCTCGACATCTACAAAAAGTTGTCTTCATGTCACGTGGCGAATAATCCTAAGGTGAACCGTGCGATTATCGGCCTATTGTTCGGAACATGTGCCGTCGGCTTGACAATTTGGAGTGCAAAATTTTGGCAGGATCAAACGCCAGCTGAACCCATACACCTTACAACTACACTTCGATCTGCTGTAAGAATGGACGAAGTAACTATCTCTCCAGACGGCCAAAAGATTATTTATGCAGGATGGAATAAAAAATATCGCCAATTATATTTTCGAGAAATAGACCGACCTACATTCAAGCCGATACCAGGTACTAAGGGCGCCGCATCCCCATTCTTTTCTACCGATGGTCAATCGATAGGATTTTTTGCTAATGGTTCTCTTTGGAAGTTGAAGCTCGGCCATGACACACCCAAAAGACTGTGTCCAGCACCAACGACAAGTATCGGGGCGAGCTGGGGGGTAGATAATAGGATTATTTTCGCTCCAGGCGGCAATGCAGGACTTCAACGTATCTCAGCGAATGGCGGCGATATCGAGAAACTAACACAACCAGACCACGCTTCCGGCGAAATTGCGCATGGCTGGCCCTCTGTTCTTCCAGGGGGTGAAGGTGTTCTTTTTACAATCTTAACTAAGAATCAAGGAACGATGATTTCTGTTCTTTCACTTGGATCGAAGACCTGGACACTACTACTACCAGGAACAGGTCGACCACAGTTCAGTGTTCCCGGACAGCTCGTATACTCCCATGAGGGTGAATTACAAACTGCCAGCTTCGATGTGAAACAACTTAAATTAACCGGGGCCCCCCAATCAACGAATGAGTTAATCTCCACTGAGCCATTCGCCTTCGATCGACTCGGGAAAGCCAACTTTAGTCTCTCAAACACAGGCACATTGATCTATATACCATCGCAATCAAGAAACGAGAATATACTCGTCTGGGTGGACCGAGACGGCCAAAGCTCACAGGCTACCGAGTGGCGTACGCAACATCACACACCGCGTCTCTCACCGAATGGACATTACATTACGGTGGTAATTCGCTCAGGTATCCTCGGTAGACAAATTTGGACCTACGACATTGAAAATGGCACTCGTGCCAAGTTTGCTCTGGAAGGCCATGACACCAGATCTCCAGTATGGTTAGAAGGCGGTCGTGAGCTAGCATTCGCATCGAACCGATCTGGACCACAAAACATTTATCAAAAACCATTCCGAAGAGACTCAAAGACTCAATTACTAGCCTCGACTGGTGACGCGATGAATCCAACTTCTTGGTCAAAAGAGGCACGGATCTTGGCTTTTTACACCGTTAGTACAAATGCTGATAGGGACATCTGGACTCTCCAGCCTAAGCACAAACCGAGGGCATTCCTCACAGGTCCTCTCAACGAACGGTCACCTATGATCTCCCCCGATGGTCGATTTATCTCCTACGTATCAGGAAGCGTAGGAGAATCTACCGTGCACATAGCCCAACCCAAAGATGGCACCAAGTATCAAAATTGGAAAAGGAGTAGAACCTCTATGGACAAGAAGTGGACAAGAGCTTCTTTATCGATACGACGGCCGGATGATGTCAATATCGTTAGTAACAACTGATCCCATCACAACCAGCACACCTCAAGTATTGTTTGAAGACTCGTATGAGCTTGACCCAGGAGGGAACACTTCGAATTACGACGTTACACAAGACGGGAAAAAATTATTAATGGTTCAGAGCACCACTCAAACGAAGAGACTACACGTTGTCCTTAACTGGACGGACATTCTTCAATGACAAGAAATTTAATAAAGATCATGACGCCGCCATATTAGTAAACCTAGTGCGCCACTCAGCGGGAGTAACAACATCCAACTCACATCACGAAAACCGACAAGAATCGGTTCAGTTAGATCGACCTCACCAAGTGCTGGTTGCGTACGACGAACGTGAGCAATGAGCTGATCAGCCTCAGAAACAGGGAAATATTTCCCGCCACTTTTGTTAGCCAACGTTTCAAGAGTACGCTCTTGTAAGTACGTAGCAAAGAGTCGTCCATCTACAAGGGTTTCATAGCCTCCACTAAAACGTCCCCGAGAATCAATTTCTGGAACGTATTGACCCTCGACTGCTCCAACACCAACAGTTATGAGAGCAACCCCAGCTCGCCGCAGAGAGTCGACCACAACCACGGTAGATTCTTCTGATAACTCACCCATATTCCCATCGGCGAGCAGCACAATTTGGGAAACTCCGGCATAACGTGTATTGCTATTTTTTGCTGTATCAAGCGATTGCAGTGCATTCGTAAGGTCTGAACCAGGTTTTGGAATAACATCAACGTATACCCCGTGTTCAATAACATCATTCAAATAGTCCCGCTCATCACTAAATGTCGAGAGCGGAAACGCCAACCCTGCATAACCAAAAATCAGAAACCGAGCATCTGGCACTTGATTTACCAAACGTTTCATTAAACCCTTAGCCAGATCGAGATTACTTAGCGCATTTGGTGAAGAACGCGCAGCCATGCTGCGTGACACATCTACGAGCAAAACATAATCACCTCTGGGGCCTCGCTGAGCCGACGAATGAAGATTAATTTGCGGACGCGCCGCAGCGACCACAACGCTTGTAACCATGATCAAAAATATCGCCGTAAGACGCCTATAAATACTTTTCAGTTGATCAGTCTCACCAAGTTCAACCAAAAGTCGATTATTGCGCCTATAAGACCACCAGAACATCAAAATCAAAAACGGGATTACAAATAGCAATCTCAAGGCTTCTGGATTACCGAATTTCATGACTTTCAGTAGTCCTTCTCTTCTCGGCGCCCACCACCGTACTCACTGCCTGTTCCAGGAGTTTCGGTATATTGCTGAGAATCTGAACTCGCTCCAAGAGCCTCCTCTGCAGACTCCTGATTCATACCCTCATTAAGCATCTGTGCTTTCATTGTGGCAATAACAATTTCCAGATTCCTTCTTGAATCCTCATCGCCAGGCCGTTGACGTAGGACATCTTCAAGAAGGCTTCTCGCTTCGGCCAAGGCTTCAAAAGACCGTTCCCTAGCACGCAAGGCCGAGAGATTGTAACGAGCGTAGACACTAACTTCAGATTCGAACGGTGCTACCCTAAAGGCAACCCTAAACTGATCCATCGCCTTGTAATGCAGTTCCTCTCGAGAGAATCTGACGCCAGAATTATATTGGGCACTACTTTCCATATTCTCCGTTCCTATCCTCCAGGCCAACCATCCTAAGACAGACGAACCACCCATAAGAACCACAAGTAACAAAGTCTTCCAAATAAGGATTTTTCGTTTAGTCACTATTTCTTCCTGATTCTTGGTAACGCTAGTTCGGATACAACAGCGAAACCTAACAACAGACCAAACAGCATCAAAACCGCAGTTCGAGACCTGGTCTGTCGATCGGCAACAGGCTCTTGAATCTCAGACAACGAACTCTCAATTAGAGCGATCGCGGGATACACCTCACGCATGTCATCAGGAGAACGGATATGGAACGCTCGGACTTGTGGGTTGAGCGCTAATGCATCAGCGACCGCAGCGCTCGGTTCAGAACCCTCACCCTCAATCGATAAAATATAAACTCGGATACGACGTGCCACAAGCTCACCGACTGCATATGCAATCTTCATTTTGTCATCGAGCAAATCCGATACAAGGATAACAACACTACTCCGTATATTGTCCAATTCAAGAGAATCCATCACCACGGCTGCATGTTCTAGCGCTTGGGAAGTGTCCGTTCCCCAAGACAATTCACTTAGTGGTTGGCCCTCATCACGGGCTATATCGAGATAGGAAAAATCATCTACTAATTCATCCAAGTCTCGAGTTGGTCGACGGTACTCAAATACTTCAGTGCTATAGAAGATAACTCCAGCACGGGTACTTTTCTCATTCGCCAAAAAGGTGGCCAGCGCCTCTTTAGCTACGGTAAAACGCGATCCACTTTCCTGGCCACCGAATGGGGTACCCATACTTGACGACATATCGAAAACAGTGAGTAAAGTCTTCACCGGTTCCTGACGGTTAATCGCAGTGCCATCGCCTGTCTCTCGAACGGTTAACTCACCCCAGAGAAAAGCCGTGAGCACCACAATAGCGAGCAAAAAAACAAGCTTCGACACCTGAGCTGATCTCGCAAGATTACCTCCGGACTTTGGCATGTCACCAATAGCCGCCAGAACGAACCTACCAACTCTCCTCGGAACTTTTGACCGCTTCAAGGTCACCATAACTTGCACAAACAGGAATAACACGAGTACGCAGAATGACACCAACAACGACTCGGGGGCGAGTATTCTCAGCTGCTCTAACCAGGAATTCATGTCTTAACCATGTTTGTCTTTTAAAACAGGCAATAACTGTCTAAAGATTTGAATCGCACGCTCTACATCAACATGCTCCAACTCATTACCATCGTACCGACGTTCAAGGATTCCGACTAGAGACTCCAAACGAGTATTACTGGGCCGCCAAAAATCTCTCGGTTTACAATTAAGAAAATCTTGACAAAATTTAATCGCTAGAACTTCAACTTCTTTCAATCGCATGCGAGAATCAAGGTCTGAATGCACCGTCCGATCGGCAAGATCAGTCAAAGATTGCTGTAGCTTGAGCACTTGTAAATCATCATCCGTAACTGATCTCGAACGCCGTGTAGCTTCTCTTGCCTCTAAGCTCCACCTCGTAACAAAACCAAGAAATACGGCAAATAGCAAAACCGAACCACCCGCAAAAAACTTTGACTGACGAGACCACATCTCAAGTTCACCGCGGAGTGGTCTCAACGGCACTTTATCGGCGTGGTTCCCATAGTACGTGCTGACGTAAAATGGCTGAGAAAAAGAAACTTCAAGGATTCTCTGATTTCCAGATTCATGATCAACGTACTCTAGAGGAATGGAAGGCGGCTGATAGACATGACCGGGAAGCGCACTAATGGCTCTCAATTCAGCCACGTGGCGATACTCTTTCACAGAGTCTGTCAGATCAGACGAGTTGATCTCGAAGTGACCAGTTGTTTCAAAAGGTGCAAAAGAGGCTTGTTGAATAGACTCTGTGCGAAGTTCTACAAACTCACTTCGATACTGTACAACTACAGTAACGGTAAATCTCTCACCAAGAAAATGAGCGACATCATCTACTTCAATACGCGCAGAAATTGGAACACCTGGCTTTAGAAATGGTGAAACCTCAGCGGTACTAATTGAACAAGCAACTACAACTGAGGCCAAGCCACCCAATATCAAGGTGAGTCCTCTTCGTATTGTCCACTCCATTGATGCCTTTTGATATCTTTTCTGTGTGTAAAGATTAAATCACTTTTTAATGATCATATCCCAACAGAAGTACGCCCTAATAACTCGCAACCAGTCGTGTCTATGAAGTTCAAGACAGCGTATCTTGGAGTCTTCTAAAAATTCGGCCAAGATTCGGTGATTCAATGTGTGCGTAGCCTCGGTGTTGCTCAACAAATCCCTTACAAAGTCGTGTAAACCTGGTCTTATGTTTTTCACGGATCCGAAGAGAGCGCTTACGATCGATCCAAGTCTCTCGTTTCTCTATAGTCTCAGCATCTATCAACGGGACAACAGCACCATGTTTAGGAAAGATCGGGAATGAATACTCAAGGGCATCCTGAACAATCACTGGGATCGAATACCAAGTAAAGGCCTCATGATGCATCGCTGATTTCAATGTATCGTTGTCACCGATGAAATCAGAGATCACGAATAAAAAAGAACCACGAGAAAGGAATCGTTCGAGTTTTCGATGGCGCCATTCAATCCGATGAGCCTCGGTCAGCTCACTCTGTTCGGACTGCCCCAACACCTCTGTTAAAAGGTCCATCACAGAATGAAAATGTCCCTGCCCTGATCGTGGAGGTAATTCAACAGTTGTACTCCCTCCGACAGTCCATAAACCAAGAGGCATATGTTGCACATTTGCGGACGAAGCAATTATGCCTGCTGCGCCAAGCGCAACTTGCATTTTTTCACGTAGGTACATCGACGGGGAAATATCAAGTAACAACAGAACGAGTGCCTCTCTGGGCTCAATAAACTTACGTACCATTAGATCCTGCGCACGGGAGGTCGCGGCCGGATGGACATGACGGACTCTATCTCCAGGACTAAACCGGCGAACTTCACCAAATTCCAAACCTTCACCGAGAACATTGCTCGGCGAGTCACCAAAGCGTAGGCTTCGAACCCTACCAGATCGATGGAACGAAAGATGTTGGTGCCGTGCACTCTCAAGAATTTTTCGAATCTCTTGAGTATCCATCCCGTCAAGCATGGGCGAGATCTTGTGAGGAAAAAGCCGCGTCGATTACTTGGTCCAACATAGAAACAAACTGCTCCTCACGTCCAACCGGCGACCGAGCTGGCCGGTCAAATAAAACACGGTGCCGAAGAATCGGCTTAGCAAGCGTAATAATATCCTGCGGCGTAACGTAGTCGCGTTCCTCAAAAACAGCACGAGCCTTCGCTGCACGAATCAAACCAATCTGTGCGCGTGGCGATCCACCTTGCTTTACATTGTCACGAACAACCTTCACCGTAGAACTGTCTGGCCGTGTCAGTTCTACCAATCTCATTGCTTGACGTGTTACTTCAGATTCAACGTGCACGTGACGTTCAATGTTTAGGCGGATCTTTAAAATCTGCTCGCTATCTAATAGCGGTTTAACCAACTTACGATCAGACATCGAATTAAGCTCAGCTATACGAATCGCCTCCTCATGCGTCGGATAGTTCACCAAAGCCTTCATCAGAAACCGATCTTTCTGAGCTTCAGCAAGTTCATAGGTTCCCTCTTGCTCAATGGGATTTTGGGTAGCAAAAACCATAAACGGCTGCGGCAACTGAAACGCACCTGAGAAATCCGTCGACACCTGACCTTCTTGCATGGCTTCGAGCATTGCACTAGCCGTCTTAGAAGTCGCACGATTAATCTCGTCAGCTAAAACGAAGGACGCAAAAATCGGTCCATGCTTAAAGTAATACTTGTTTGTCCGCTGATCTAGTAGCTCATAGCCAGAGATGTCATGTGGCTGAGTATCTGGCATAAGTTGGATACGACTAAATTCGACGTTAACCGCAGCTGCAATCGTCTTAACAAGCTCAGTCTTACCAATACCAGGTACACCCTCCAATAGAATGTGGCTACCACGACCCGAACACAGGCAAATCAGAGTAAGACGGATCACCTCATCCATTCCTACAATCATCTTGTGTGCTTCTTCTTCGAGTGCAATCATTTGACGCCTAGCCGTTTCAAGCGATTCGTCCATCGGGCACCTTTCTCTAAAACGGTCGATAATAGAACGGCCAAAGAATACATCACCGGTAAAAGGTATCGAAGTACTTACTGAACTTCTGTGAGATAAGTGCATCCAAAATTCGTATAACTTTCGCTATAATGGACCCTATCTTGACCGAACATTTATCGACCACAAATACAAAATGTCTGTTTTAGATGGCTTCAGACTTGCCTTAAAAGGCCTTCGGCGTCGAAAACTCCAGAGCGCGCTCACCACCCTGGGCATCACATTCGGGGTTGCGGCCGTTCTTACCATGGTGGCACTCGGAACCGGTGCCCGTACGGCCATCTCGCGACATGTTAGAACGTCTGGAACTAACATCGTCACGGTCGAAACCGGTAATTACGAACGCTTCGCATCGAGTGAAGTCTGTACATCTGCCTTCAGCCTCAATACAAAACCTTCACCAAAAACACGGCCAGGCGAACAACCATATTGGTGGCCAGCTCCTACACATCGACCAGTTCTACCTGGACAGGGGGCTTCTACCAATCTAAGAGTTCCCGACGCCAATGCTATACGTCAGATTCCAAACGTTGAACTCGTAACGCTAAGTGTTGAAGATAATGCACGGATCGTCGCTGGCGAGCGTCGACATTTCACTCGACTCAAAGGAGTAGATGTCAATGTATTGCAAATACACGGGTGGAAACTCTTATACGGCCGATTCTTTAATTCCAACGAAATTGAAGAAGGCGCCCAAGTTGTGGTTCTGGGTATCGCTGTGAGCCACTTTCTTTTTGGAGAAGACACACGTCCCATCGGTCAGCAAATAGATGTTCAAGGAAGAACTTTTTCAGTGATTGGAGTAACAGATCAACAAAGGCGAAGCACAGAAGCGTCATCTGACGCGATTTACATCCCCTTCACCACAGCTCAATCACTACTAAATATCAAACACTTACATCGTCTGGAAATTTCAACCACGTCAGCCGGCGTAGCGTCTCAGGTGGCGACAGAAGTGACAGAGCTACTTCGAAAACGTCACCAGCTAAAACCTAATCAAGCCGATGACTTCAGAGTACGAACACAGGTACGTGAGGCTCTTTTCGGCAAAGGACTTGCTCCGAACCTCAGAAGATCAGTTATCGGAAATGTTCCAACTTACGAAAATCTTGTCATCAAAGAAATGTCACTCACTCTAGAGCAAGCTGGTAGAACGATGTCTTTACTACTAGTAGCAATTGCAAGTGTTGCGTTGTTTGTTGGAGGCATCGGCATCATGAACATCATGCTCGTCTCAACTAGCGACCGTACCAGAGAAATCGGCATACGACGAATGGTCGGGGCAAGAGAACGTGACGTACTAGTACAATTCCTACTCCAGGCTGTTATGTTGAGTGTCTGTGGAGGGAGTCTTGGAATTTTGGTTGGCTACGCTGCCGCTGCTACTCTCACACATGCCTTCGGATGGATAAGCAATATCCCCCTACTTGCCGTTCTCTTAACCTTCATAACATCACTAACCGTTGGAGTTTTTTTTGGTCTGTACCCTGCCCGACTAGCCTCACGTATAGACGTTGTCAAAATCCTTCACGAGAACTAGCTTCTAAGGCCCAGAACACCAGCTCAGGAAAGTGTCTACAGAAGTAATCTTTGGCTGTAGGTGAAAAGCGACCAAATGAAAACGGTACGTTAGAATGACGCTACCTTGACAAGCATAAAGCGCGCCGCCAGTGTGCCTTTTACCTGCATAGTCGTAGTGTGCCTGCAACTAGCCGCAGTCCAAGCATTTCAGGCTCAAGAACCTAAACTGAAGCTCTTATCTCACGATAATACACACATAATCTCTTTGAAACTTGTTGGCACTCAGGAGATGGTTTCACTCAACGACATTTCAGAGATTTTTCAATTGACCATACACGAAGATCCTGTAACAAAAGCCTTAACTGTGAACTACCTAGACAGAACTATCGTATTAACTGAAGGACAACCGCTAGTATCAGTGAATGGAAATCTGGTTTCACTCCCTTCCCACGCAATTCGGAATGATTCCGACTGGCTTGTACCAGTGGAGTTTTTAAATCGAGCAGTTTCACGTATCCATGATTTAGACATCGAACTTCGTAAGACATCACGTCTCGTGATCATCGGTGACGTACATGTACCAAGGGTCACTGTCAATTTAAGCACGATCGGTAACGAGGCACGGATCGCCTTTGAGGTCACACCGGCAACTCCACATACAGTTTCTGAGGAAAAAGGTCGCCTGGTGATTCAATTCGAAGCACACGAAATCGACATCGATCTCCCACTTGGCAGTTCAAGTGATTTAATTGAAAGTTTGGAAATTGCTGACCAATCAAATGCTATTACAATCGGTTTAACTTCCAGGTACGGCTCCTCCCGATCTTCTGGATTTAGGAACCGAGGTTCCACCGGCCAGTTTGTGCTCGAGATTCTGCCAACTGGAACAGATACTCTCACAGCAACTGGACCAACACCTTCTACAGAAATCCCGAGAGCCAATGTCCCTCTTCTCAAAAATCTCGCACAACCATATAAAATTCGAACGATCGTTATTGATCCCGGTCATGGTGGCCAGGATCACGGGACGGTCGGTCCATCTGAGCTCGACGAAAAGACCATTACCCTCTCTGTCGCTAACCGTCTCAAGCAAACCCTTGAAAACCAACTTGGCATTCGGGTACTACTAACACGAACAGGGGATCAGACGGTTAGGCTCGACGAGCGTTCGGCATTCGCTAACAATAGCAAGGCCGATCTATTACTGAGTTTACATGTTAATTCCTCGGTACGCCCTTCAGTAACTGGCGTCGAAGTCTTCTACGCTAGTTTGGAACAGTACGGTTCAGAAACAAATGCCACGAATGTGGTGGAAAGTCAGGCCTTGCCAGTCTTTGGAGGCGGCATGAGGACGATCGAACTCACACGCTGGGAAACAGCTCAAGCACAGCATCTAAAAAAATCTGAAAGGTTAGGACGCATTCTTGAAAACCAGCTTCGATCGCAAGTTGAGATGAGTGTGAGGCCAGTCCAGCAAGCACCGTTTAGAGTTCTTGTCGGTGCGAACATGCCTGCCGCCCTAATTGAGATGGGTTTTATCTCAAACTCACGGGAAGAACAACGGTTAGCTTCAAACACCTATCAGAACACCATCGTTCTTTCACTCAAATTGGTATAACAGAAAACCCCGAGAGTGATGAAGATCCGAAACAGATCGCCGCTGTTCTCTACTACATCTCTGAAAATGGCCTGGCTCTCGTAGCTGTTGAACGCGAAGTTAACCATGCTGATCAGGTGGATGAACAAGCACGACATATTCTCGAAGAACAACTGAACCTGGCACCAGATCCATATATCTCGGCTGTACCTGAAGGTACTAAGCTGGAAGCCGTTTACGTAACGAACAAAGGCGAAGCCTTTGTAGACTTAAGCACAGAAGCAACAACCAACCATCCAGGAGGCTCACTCGATGAGCTGTTTACAATTTACGCTTTAGTGAATGCGGTAACATCTAACCTGCCTTCAATTACTGCAGTTCAAATTCTTGTGGGAGGCAAAGAAGTTGACACCCTGGCGGGGCATGTGGATCTACGACACCCGCTCCAAAAAAACCTGTCCTGGGTTCAGTAACCAGATAATGAAACAAAACATTCAGGCAACAAGTGATGAATAGACATTTTTCTTCGTTTACCAGGATTTTATTCTTATGACTCGTAGTGACGGCCGATCAGAAAACCAGATACGGCGAACACGTATCGTACCAAACTACCTTGACACCCCAGAGGGTGCTGTACTTATTGAAGTTGGCCGCAGTAGACTCATCTGCACCGCCAGTGTGGAAACAAAGGTTCCACCATTTCTTCTTAACACTGGACGAGGCTGGGTCACAGCTGAATATGGCATGCTTCCACGCTCTACATCCACCCGTATGACTCGTGAGTCAACCGCAGGTAAAATCGGAGGACGCACACAGGAGATTCAGCGTCTGATCGGTCGATCTCTACGTTCCGTAACGAAGCTAGACGAGCTCGGAGAACGAAGTGTCTGGCTAGATTGTGACGTCATCCAGGCCGATGGAGGCACTCGAACAGCTGCAATAACTGGTGCATTCGTAGCGCTAGTCTTAGCCCTCGAACATATGCGGAGCACTGGTGTAATCCGAACAATTCCCATTGACGACTACGTAGCAGCGACTAGTGTTGGTGTCGTCGAAGGCACTCCTCTACTTGATCTAGCTTACGAAGAAGACTCTAAAGCTGAGGTGGACATGAACATTGTCAAAACAGGTGATGGTCGTTATATCGAAGTTCAAGGAACGGCTGAGAGCACGCCTTTTACTCATGAACGTCTCAATACTTTACTGGAATTAGCTGATAAGGGTATTAAGGAATTACTAACATTACAACGTGATGTCCTAGGTGATCTCCTAACTAAACGTTAGTAATAATCTACTTTACAAACACAATCGTGCCAGCCCTTCCCAATCTTCTCATCGCAACAACAAACACTGGAAAATTATTGGAGATTCGAGAAATATTGTCTGATGTGCCATTTCAAATCAATTCCTTAAAAGATTACGCCACGCTAGCCGAGCCAGAAGAAAATGGCAGCACCTTCGCTGAAAACGCCAGAAAAAAAGCACTCTATTACGCTCATACCATAAAAACGCTTACTGTCGCAGATGATTCAGGATTAGAAATCGATGCTCTCGAGGGACGACCGGGAATCCGATCGGCTCGTTACCCCGTTGACACTTATGCGAAACGTTTCGATAATCTGTACCAAGAACTTGAGACCTTACACGGCACACGTGATAGTACTGCGCGGTTCGTCTGCTCAGTTGCCCTGGTTTGGCAAGGACGCGTGATTTTTACAGCCGATGGTACAGTGGAAGGCCAAGTTGCATCTGTACCGACTGGCACGGGTGGATTCGGTTACGACCCTCTGTTCTACTATCCACCACTCGACGTTACACTAGCCGAATTAACGAGTGCGCAAAAGACAGCCATCAGTCATCGTGGCAAGGCATTCCGTGCCTTAAAAACGTACTTACAAAGCTGGATAAAGGATCTCTAATATCGATTTCGTGAAAGGATAAACAGCAGTGAGTGTACTTCCATGGCAAACGTATAACCCTTCAGGGACCAAACGTGTCATCGTCACCAAAGAGTTGCCTGGAGATCGTTGGTTAAAGATTCTTCATGAAGCAAATTTTCGAGTCGAAGTTTGTACTTCGACAAACATCTTATCCATCAGTGAAATCAAGAGTGCAATCGCCGATCAATGCGACGGTGCCATCGGACAACTAACTGAAAAATGGGGCGAAGACTTATTTTCAGCACTAGCCGCCGCAGGAGGAAGAGCCTACAGTAACTATGCGGTAGGCTATAACAACGTAGATGTCGAAGCCGCTAATAAACATGGCATTGCTATCGGCAATACACCGGGGGTACTCACAGAAACTACAACAGAAATGACTGTGACCCTCACCTTGGCTGCTGCACGTCGTGTTGTCGAAGCCGATACATTTATGAGGGCTGGTCATTACACAGGCTGGCTACCATCTCTTTTTCTCGGTGAACGCCTAACCCGGAAAACGGTTGGGGTCGTCGGTGCTGGAAGAATCGGTTCCGCTTACGCCAAGGCAATGGTTGAAGGATTCAAGATGAACCTCATCTATCATGATCTTCGGCCAAATACTAATCTTGAAAATTACATTAAAGACTATTCAATATTTCTCGAATCACAGGGTGAACAATCAGTGAGTTGCACACGCGCCTCATCCGTTGAAGAACTCTTGCAAGTTTCAAATGTTATTAGCCTTCATCCCGTTCTCGATGAAACCACTAGGCACCTGATAAACGTTACACGCCTGAATCTAATGAAACCCAATGCAATTTTAATCAATGCAAGTCGAGGACCAGTCATCGACGAATCAGCTCTAATCGCCCACTGTCAAAAACATCAAGAATTCCGTGTCGGCCTTGATGTATTTGAGGACGAACCTAGAATGCATCAGGGACTAGCTGAACTAAAAAATGTCGTCATCGTGCCCCACATTGCTTCTGCTACAAGCTGGACGCGCCAAGGAATGGCAACACTTGCTGCAAGTAATGTAGCCGGCGTTCTAAGAGGACATTCAGCCTGGAAAGACTCCGACATTACTAATTTCCTAGGGAGCGCACCACCGAACGCTGCTCCAAGTATCGTTAACGCAGAAGCAATCGGTATACCTCTGTACCGCACTTAATAATGCACTGTTCTTTTGTTATTGTTAGACTTACAAAGCTTGTCGGGGCGTGGCGCAGTTTGGTAGCGCGCCTGCTTTGGGAGCAGGAAGTCCTCGGTTCAAATCCGGGCGCCCCGACCACCTCTCTTAAAAAGCCCAGATTATCTCGAGTGTAGAATGGAGCGAGTGTTCTCAGTTAACAACCCACTGGCCAGTAACATCTACCAAATTATGGTGAAATATTATTCTCTGTAAGATCAAATGTAGCCACAACCGGGGCGTGATCACTCGTACCGATGTTTCGGAATGCCACGCAATCGACCACCAAGTGCCGGATCATCTCACTCACCAAAATATAGTCAATACGCCAACCTATATTTCGCTGACGATGGTTCCGCCACGGAGCCCACCACGTGAACAGTCTATCGTTATTAGGATCTAAGGTTCTTCCAACGTCCACAAGTCCATGAGACAGAAGTTTCTCAAACAACATACGTTCTTCAGGACGTTGTCCAATCGCAGTCTTTTTTCTTCCTTTAGGATGCACATCGATATCACGCCGAGTGACATTTAGGTCACCACAAACGATGAGAGGAGAACCTGCGGCCAGAAAACCTGAGGCCCACTCCTCCATTTGCGAAAGAAATCTTAATTTCGCGTCAAAGTCCTTTCCACCGTTTGGCACGTAAATCGACGCTATCGTCAAAGCACCAAGCTGAACCGTAATAGCACGACACTCAAAGTCGAAATCTGGATTCTCAAAAATCGGTTGGTCTGACAAAACGTCCTTTCTGACGTGAAGACCAACACCCGAGTAGCCTTTCTCCCCATGCCAACAACACCAGTAGTTTTCTAATTCACGCAATGTCGATGGCAGCTGTTCTGGAGCTGCCTTAATCTCTTGTAAACACAAAACATCTGGTCGAGCTTGTTCGATCCACTCGTGAGCTTGCGACTGTCGTGCTCGAATACCGTTGACGTTCCAAGTAGCAATTTTCATCTAACACCAAACTCATTTGAAAAGATCAAAATACGAACCAGAAATAATATGTCCTCTCAAGGATCAAGATTCGAATTGGCAACAAATTAGAATATTCATCAACGACCACGATCTAACAGCGAGTAAACCGCAGGAATAATCAAAAGAGTTAGCAGTGTGGATGCGAACAAACCACCAATAACTGTGACTGCCATTGGTGTCCGAAGCTCACTGCCTTCACCAATTCCGATAGCCATCGGCAACAGACCCAAAATTGTAGTCGACGTAACCATCAGAATGGGCCTGAGTCGAATCCCAGCAGCCGAACGAAGTGCGTCAAGCTTGGCCATACCCTGGCGCCGTAATCTGTTCGTGTAGTCAACCAAAATAATCGCATTATTAACAACAATTCCGGCTAAGAGAATCATACCGATCAGAACAACAATGCTAATAGTAATCTTAAAAAGATACAGCGTCAGAAGCACACCAATCACAGAAAGGGGAACACTGAAAATGATAACGAATGGGTGCAACAGAGACTCGAACTGTGAAGCCATGACCAAGTAAACCATAAAGATTGCTAAAAAGATTGCGAGCCTCATACTTCCAAAAGAAGTCTCCATCTCCTGACGCTGACCGCCAACTCGCCAATCGAAACCAACGGGAAAAACCATGCCAGCCAACTCCTCATTAATGTCATCTGACACCGAACCGAGATCTCGTCCGACGAGGTTAGCTGTAATCAAGGCTGTACGCTCGCCATCCGACCGTCGGATCTCTGTCGGGCCATCAACTTCGATCACGTCTGCCACCGATGACAGAGGAATGGCCACTTGACCTCCTTGAGCAACATTCAGATTTCGAAGGTCTTCAACGCTATCACGAAATTCTTCATCAGCTCTGAGTCGAATATCAACAGAGTGATCCTGACGTGTGATGTCAGTCGCTACTTCACCAAGAATCTTTGCACGTATAAGCATCGCCACTTGGTTGACTGTGTAACCGAGCATCGCCAAACGCTCTCGATCGAAACGAACTTGTAGCTCTGGACTCCCACCAGAAGTCGAAGACTTAATATCAACCAGTCCCTTGATCCCAGACAGCCGTGTAGTCAGTTCTTCAGCAAGACGACGAAGTAAATTTAAATTGTAACCACGGATCTCTATTTCAATTGGCGTTCTAAAACTAAAATAAGAGGGACTGCCAAAACGGTACTCCAGATCCCCTCCTTCATTAAGTACTGACCGTAATTGTTCCTTCACAATTTCTTCGATTTCGCGCGATCCGTTTGATTCCACTATCAAAGTCAACTCACCTACATTTTCTCTCTCTTCTCCTTCGATACCTCCTTGTTCTCTCGACGTACCAATCACTGCATAAACTGTCCTTACAAACTCAATACTACGAGCAGATGACTCAACTCGATCTAATCGTGACGCTGTGACATCGAGACGAGTTCAGGTGCGAGCTCAGTACTGACATAAAACTGCCCCTGTACAAGCTCAGGGATTAGCTCACGCCCAAGCGATCCAAAA
>CAZQMT010000030.1:18647-18884 GCA_964594555.1 uncultured Vicinamibacterales bacterium | reverse complement strand
GCCACAGGAGAGAGCGAAGTCGAGAGAGAGGAGTTGTCAACTTCGTTCTATATGGATCAGGTATTAGATCTTGGGCAGCTTGTGGACGAGCAATTCCATTTGTCGTTGCCTATGAAGCCTTTATGTGGTGAAGATTGTAGGGGGCTTTGTCAGAAATGTGGGGTCAATTTAAATCAAGGTTCCTGCGCTTGTGATCGAACGTGGCGTGACCCAAGGTGGTCTGCCCTGGAAGGTTTG
>CAZQMT010000030.1:6638-18637 GCA_964594555.1 uncultured Vicinamibacterales bacterium | reverse complement strand
GTGGCCCAGCTCTACTAAGAATTATATTACAGAGCATAGTTTTTTAATTGAGAATGTGGAGCATTCATTTTTTACGATTAAAAAGAAGGATTTTGCTCCTTTTAAAAGAAAGCTTAAGCAGCTTAAGAGAGAAAAAGATGATTATTAGAAGCAGCTCTGATTATCTGATCGCATCTAAGGGACAGGTGTTCGGATGCTTTTTGGTGTGCTTGTCCCCATTTCGAGCAAGCCTGCGTTGAGTTGAAAGGAAGAACTGATGCCAAACCCAAAGCGTCGGCATTCGAAATCGCGTACGGCTAAGAGACGTACACATGATTCATTGTCAGCAGTGCCACTCGGCCGCTGTCCTCAGTGCCATGAATTCAAACGTCCCCATCAGGTTTGTCCAGCCTGTGGTTTTTATAAAGGTCGTCAAGTTCGTGAGGTTGAAGAAACTTGATTTCACCGATTGCCAGTGCGCTCGTTATTTATTTTTAATTGAGATACTGGTTGTAGACATTTCTAGCGCGGCTTGGACTGGCTGCGGCGGATTCGAATAAACACTGCCGATGCGGATCGCTATAGATGCGATGGGAGGCGACTTTGCGCCTGCCAACGTTGTAGGTGGAGCGCTCATTGCTGGTCGATATCTCGGCATAGGACTTATCCTGGTTGGTCCTGCCGATCTCATCGGCCGTGAGCTTGAGCGACATAAGGGTGTCGCTGATCTCGATCTGAGTGTAGTTGATGCACCGGATGTCATTGGTATGTCCGAGTTGCCCGTTGAGTCTCTTCGAAGAAAGCGTGATTCTTCGCTGAAGGTCGCGATGGACCTTGTGGCCAGTGGGGAGGCTTCAGCGGTTGTGACTGTCGGTAATACTGGAGCAGCAGTGATGGCTGCCCATCAGGTTTTCGGACTGTTACCAGGTGTTGACCGTCCAGCTCTAGCGACACGAATTCCGACGAGACGCCGTGATGCCGTACTGTTGGATTCTGGTGCGAATCTCGAATGTAGGCCCAAACATTTGCTGCAATTCGCAAGAATGGGTGTGCTCTATGCCAAAATAGCGTTTAATTTAGAGCAGCCAAGGGTTGGACTGCTATCGATTGGCGAGGAACAAACCAAGGGTAATGCACTTACACGTGAAGCGTACAGGTTGTTTGAGGCTAGCCAGCTTAATTTTTCAGGCAATATTGACGCGAGAGAACTCTTCACGGGAGATGTCGATGTAATCGTTTGTGATGGTTTTACCGGAAACATCGCACTGAAAGTCAGTGAAGGACTTGTTGACGTGATTGAGGCTTTGCTGCAAGAGGAATTATCATCAACGTTTACGGCTAAACTTGGATACTTGGTTTCTAGGCATGCGTACCGCCGCTTGCAAAAGCGCGTTGACTATTCTGAATATGGTGGGGCTCCGTTATTGGGTGCTGAGGGACTTTGTATCATAGGACATGGACAATCGTCAGTGAAGGCAATACGTAATGCGATTGTGACAGCTTCCCGTTTTACAAAGTGCGATCTCATCGGAAGTTTTAAGAAGGAAATACTAAGTTCGAATACGATTAAGTCATGATTGCATTTATTTTTCCTGGTCAGGGATCACAAAAGGTCGGTATGGGGAAAGCTTTGGCTGAGGCGTTCCCGGTTTGTCGAGATGTTTTCGTAGAGGCGGATAGGACTTTAGGAGAATCGCTTAGTCGTGTTTGCTTTGAGGGGCCAGAAGACCTTTTGGGATTAACGGAGAATACGCAGCCAGCGGTTTTAACCACGAGTGTGGCAGCGTTCAGGCTTCTCCAATCACGAGGATTGCTTCCAGACTTTTTGGCTGGGCATAGCCTCGGTGAGTATTCAGCACATGTTGCAGCAGGAACATTTTCTTTTGAGGATGCAGTGGCCATTGTCAAGCTACGAGGACGTTATATGCAGGAGGCCGTGCCCGTTGGTAGCGGTGCGATGGCGGCAGTGCTTGGTTTAGATGCTTCTAAGGTTGTGCAGGCTTGTGAGGAATCTTCTGGTAGCGGTGTCGTAAGCGCAGCTAATTTTAATGCTCCAAATCAAGTTGTAATTGCGGGAACTCGAGAGGCCGTATCTCGTGCCGGTGTTCGTGCCCGTGAGCTTGGAGCGAAACGTGTTGTACGGTTACCGGTTAGTGCACCATTTCACACAGAGCTTATGCAGCCAGCACAAGCTAAATTATCATCTAAGCTGTATGCTCTTAGAACCACTAAGCCGAGGTTGCCTGTTGTCGCTGATGTCGATGCTGATCTAAAGTCAGATGCGCCCTCATCAATTTCGGCGTTGGTTGATCAGATTTCGAAGCCAGTCCTTTGGGAGAAAGTGATTTGCCGTCTTGCGTCTGAAGGCGTCTGTGCGTATGTTGAGGTAGGTCCTGGGACTGTATTGAGTGCTTTAGTAAGAAAAATCGATAGGAAAGCGAAGGTTGTGAATTTCCAGGGCCCTGACGATTTATCAGACGTTGAGTCGTGGTGGAAGGAATGTGGACATTCGGTTTCAAAGTAGTGGTACCCTTCTTAGAAGTGAGCGTTGAGATATGATGAGTCTCGAAGGACGTCTTGCTCTTGTGACCGGTGCTTCCAGGGGAAGTGGTCGTGTTACTGCTAAACGACTAGCAAAAGCTGGAGCTACGGTTCTAGCGGCGGCCAGGGGCGATCATGCTCAAGATACGGTTAGTGAAATTACTGAGTCAGGGGGACGCGGGGAAGTCGTATCGTTGGATGTGTCGGATCCTGGAAATGTTGAGCAGGTCTTGAAAGAAGTTGTTGCCCAGCATGGAGGCATCGAGATTTTGATTAATAATGCTGGTATTACGCGTGATCAGTTAATGTTACGTATGAAGCAAGATGACTGGGAAACAGTGGTTTCTACTAATCTTACCGGAGCGTTTACCTGCGCGCGGGTAGTTTTACGTTCGATGATTAAAAACCGGTTCGGGCGTATCATTAATATCAGTTCGGTTGTAGGACAGATGGGGAACGCAGGTCAGGCTAACTACGCGGCATCTAAGGCTGGGCTAATTGGATTTACTAAATCACTGGCACGAGAGGTAGCCCCCAGAGGGATAACTGCCAATGTTATAGCTCCAGGTCTTATTGAAACCGATATGACTCATGCGATGACTGACGACATGCGTAGTGAATGGGAATCTCGAGTGCCACTCGGGCGTCTTGGTTCACCTGACGATGTTGCTGCTGCGGTTTGTTTTTTAGCGTCTGATGAGGCGTCGTATATTACAGGGCAGGTACTTGGTGTGAACGGTGGAATCTATATGTAGGAGGGTTGAATGGCCGTTGCTGAAAAAGTGAAGAGTATTATTGTTGAACAGTTGGGTGTAGACGAAGAGGAAGTGACGCCTGATGCGTCTTTTGTCGATGACCTTGGAGCTGATTCATTAGATACAGTTGAGTTGGTTATGGCGTTCGAAGAGGAGTTTGCTATCGAAATTCCTGACGAAGATGCTGAAAAAATTACGAGAGTAAAGGAGGCAGTAGAGTACATAGAAGGTAATGCCAAGTCCAAGCAGTAGTCAGAAGTAAAGGCGGCTTTTTTGTAGGGTTTTTGTCTCAGGTTGTGAGGTGACAGCTTTAGTGAAGCGAGCGGAGGTTGCTTGAGTAGGCGGGTTGTTATTACAGGCGTTGGTCTTGTGTCTGGTCTTGGGGTCGGGACAGAGTCTAACTGGAATGCTCTGTGCGAAGGTCAAGGAGGCATTGGTCCGATCACGAGGTTTGATGCTGGTGATTACTCTTCTCGAATCGCAGCTGAAGTCAAAGATTTCGATCCCCTAGATTTTATTTCGAAGAAAGACGTAAAAAAAGTTGACGTCTTTATTCAGTTTGCCTTGGGTGCCGCACAGTTTGCGATGGACGATGCTGGCCTTTGTATAAAACCAGAAATTGCTCATCGTGTGGGAGTATTCATCGCTTCTGGTATCGGTGGATTTAGCACGATTGAACGCGAGCATCGAGCGTTACTGAAGGGCGGACCTCGGCGTATCTCTCCATTTTTTATCCCAGCGTCCATTATAAATCTTGCGTCAGGTCATGTTTCTATCAGGTTTGGAGCTAAGGGGCCAAATTCGGCGACCTGTACGGCTTGCGCTGCCTCTGCTCATGCCATTGGTGATGCCTATGAAATTATTCGTCGGGATGCAGCAGACGCAATGATTGTGGGTGGTTCGGAGGCGGCGATTACGCCACTAGGGGTTGGTGGCTTCGCAGCCATGCGAGCTTTATCGACTCGTAATGACGAACCAGATCGAGCGAGTCGACCGTTTGATCGAGATCGTGATGGTTTTGTCATTGGTGAAGGTTCTGGTGTCGTTATCCTTGAAGAGCTCGAAATGGCTCGTAGGCGAGAGGCCGAGATCTATGCTGAAGTTGTAGGTTACGGTATGTCGTCGGATGCGTATCACATTACGGCTCCCTCGGATGATGGTGACGGTGCGGTTAGGGCAATGAATGGGGCGCTTAAAAGCGCGAATATTGAACCGTCACAGGTAGGGTATGTTAATGCCCATGGCACCTCAACCCCCCATAACGATCGACTTGAGACGTTAGCGATTAAACAGTGTTTTGGGGAACACGCGAAACACCTAGCTGTTTCTTCAACGAAATCAATGACGGGACATTTATTGGGGGCTGCTGGCGGTCTCGAGACTGGTATCACAGCGTTAGCTCTTCGCCATCAGCTAGTACCTCCGACCATGAATCTTGACGACCCCGATCCGGACTGTGACCTTGACTACGTGCCTCTATATAAACGGTCCATGTCGATCGAATACGCTATGTCAAATTCGTTTGGCTTCGGGGGAACGAATGCAGCGCTATTATTTCGGCGATACACGACTTAGAAATAATTCACAAAATTAACGTATAGAGCCATAGCGAGTCCGATGAAAATTTTCGTCTGCATCAAGCAGGTGATTTCTCGAGAATGGCCTCTTCGTGTGAATGAAGAGGCGAATTGGATTCGTTCGAGAAATGCTGAATACGAACTCAATGAGCCTGATTCCTATGCCTTGGAAGCAGGCCTTCGTCTCAAAGAAATGTACGGAGGAGAAGTTGTCGTTTGCTCGGCTGGTCCTGAACGTGTATCTCAAGTACTCAGGGAGGGATTGGCACGTGGGGCAGATTCTGCGATTCATGTGCTAAGCGATGATCTTGAGACAGGTGATGGCTTTGCTGTCGCAGAGGCTTTGGCTCTGGGTTTACGTAATGAGCGACCAGATTTAGTACTTACAGGATTACAGTCGGACGACCAAGGCTTTGCGTCGACGGGGGTGGCCCTCGCAGAACTCCTTGGGATACCGCACTCGACGATCATTATGGATATAGAGATATCTGACGATGTTGTCCGTGTAAAGCGTGAGCTCGAAGGAGGATGGTTTCAGTGGGTTTCGATGCCGCTGCCGTCGCTGTTGACGATTCAGAGCGGTATTAATCAGCTCCGTTACGCGACACTTAAGGGCATCATGGCCGCAAAGAAGAAAAGAATAAGGACGGTAACTGGACAAGCGATCACAATGCGTCATCGCGTGTTATCTCTTTATGCTCCAGAGAAAACTAAGCAGACCACGATGATCGATGGAACGCCAGAAGAAGTTTCTCGTGAGCTTGTACGATTACTACGCGAGGAAACCGATGCTATTTAGTCGGCATTGTTTTTTTGTATGCGTGGTCAAAAACATGACGAAAATTTTTGAGAATTGGTTGTAATCGTGACACTAGTCGTGTCTGAAATTAGAAACGGTTCACTTGACAGGACAACATTAGAGCTCATCGTGGCAGCTCAGACACTTGGTGCTCCAATTAAGGTGGTGGTAATCGGTGTTGATGTTGAGGACTTAGCAAGAGAGATTTCAGGGTTTGATGTGGAAGAGGTGCTTATTGTGCGTCATGCCTTACTCGAGAGTTACACTGCCGATGGGTACATTGCTGCGCTGGCTGAAGTAATTGAAAGAGAATCCCCAGACAGGATGTTTTTAGCCCATACCTACCAGAGTAGAGATTTCGCTCCTCGTTTGGCCGCTAAATTGAATCGCTCGATTGTGACCGATTGCGTTAGTATCAAAACAGGTGAGCGGATCTCTTTCGTGAGGCCGGTGTTTCAAGGGAAGCTACATGCTGATGTTTTGCCTCTAGGTGAGAATCCGCATCTGATCACTTTTCAGGTTGGCGTATTTCGCTCGGATAAACTAATTCGAGGAGGCACTGCTGCGCCTGTCAGACATGTTGATGTCATAATCGAACCTGAAATTATTCGACAGAGTACTGAAGCTCCCTTTCTAGGAAGTCGACGGGAAGTTAATCTTTCAAAGGCTGAGCGTATTGTCGCCGTTGGGAGGGGAATCAAGAGCCAAGAGCACCTCGCACTCGCTAAAAAGCTCGCACAGGCGCTGGATGCTGAGATTGCTGCTTCTCGTCCTATCTGTGATGCAGGATGGCTTCCCATGGACCGCCAGGTTGGTAGTTCTGGACAGACAGTTCAACCTAAGTTATACGTAGCTCTTGGGATTTCTGGAGCCATCCAACATCTTGTCGGGATGAAGGAATCTGAGACGATCGTTGCTGTCAATAAGGACAGAGAGGCGCCGATCTTCGAGGTGGCTGACTATGGTGTTTCAGGGGATCTTTTTGAAGTTATACCGGCACTTATAGATGAGTTAGAAGATTAATTATTCGCGTTAGGAGTGTTGGAGGGCCAGTTGCCCTTTGTGCTGTTTGATGCTTCTGGCGGACGGGACCCTACGACATGCTCGAGATCTGGGCGTTTCGCCTTCTAGTGCTACTTTCCCTCACCATTTTCGTAAAAAAAATGGTGACACGCCTTCGGCTGGTTGTGCGTGCTCCAGGCGAGTTTTCTTTTAATGCTTTCTCTAGTCGTGTTTACCGAGTGCTTGTTGAGGTGCTACTGCAATCAAAAACAATTTCTGAAAGGCCAATTGTTGGTATAGCCCACGCATTTGTGTTTTGGGGATTCCTGGCTTTCTCGATATACACGGCCGCGGGGCTTCTCGATGGCCTTGGATTTGTAGATTTAACAACTCAGAAATGGTTTTCTGGCTATCGTGTCGGGTTAATACCTTTTGCTAGTGTAGTTCTTATAGGGATCTTCACCCTTCTTGTTCGCCGGATTTTTTTCAGACCATCGACTCTTGGCTTTGGTATTTCTGGTGAATCCGTGCTGATCGGTGTATTGATTGTCACCTTGATGATTACGTTTATTTTTGAGTTTTTTATTACAGGTGGACTCTTAGAAAAAGTCAATTGGTGGGTGCACTATTTAACCGTCCTGGCTTTTCTTGTCTTGATTCCAAGTTCGAAGCATTTACATGTGCTGCTCTCGCCTTTTAATGTGTTCTTGAGATCGTTGGAGCTCGGAACTATTAGAAAATTAGATATCGAACTCGAGGAAGTTGGTTTTGAAACGATTGGCGATATAGAAAAAAAACAGGTTCTTGATGCTCTCACGTGCGTAGAGTGCGGTCGCTGCGAGACGGTGTGCCCTGCGCAGTCTACCGGAAAGTTACTGAATCCTAAAAAGCTTATTCTGCAAAGTAAATCGGCACTTGTCAGTGGTGATATTGAAGCGAAACTGGTGGATGTATTTGATCCAGAAGTTTTGTGGCAGTGCACAACGTGTGGAGCTTGTGAAGAACAGTGTCCAGTTGGCATCGAACATCTGCCTTTAATTGTCGGTGCTCGCCGAGGTCTTGTGTCGAATGGTGATGCTCCAGCTCATCTTGGTAAAGTTTACAATCATCTTGAGCGAAGAGGTAATGTGTGGGGGCTTGTTTATGATCAACGCCAGAGATTTATTGATTCGACGAATGTCGAGATTTTCGATCCAAGTCGCCACGAATATTTAATCTGGCTTGGATGTGCGGGTTCTTTTGATGTGGATTTTCAAAACTCTCTTCGTTCGCTTTTTAGTATTCTTGAGTACCACGGGAAAAAATTTGGCGTGATGTCAAAGGAGCGCTGCACGGGAGATGCTGCTAAGAGGACAGGTAACGAGTACATGTTTCAAGAACTGGCGAACAAAAATGTTCGAGACTTACAGGCAGTTCGAGCTTCGAGTGTAGTCACGGCATGTCCACATTGTCTCAAGGCTCTTGGAAGTGACTATCGTGAGTTTGGTTTTGACGGAAAAGTGATACATGCAGCCTCTTTGGTGAATGAGTTGACTAGGGGAATTCAAATGGATGAAGGGAGTGATAGAGTCACCTTTCATGACCCATGCTACCTGAGTCGATACGCTGAACATGTTGATGAACCACGAGAGCTTATTACGAAGTTCGGGGGCAAGATTTCTGAGACTGTGGCTTCAAAGAAGCAGTCTTTTTGCTGTGGTGCTGGTGGAGGTTTGTTGTTCGAAGAATTCGAGGAAGGGAAGAGGATCGGAGATGAGCGCCTCGGCCAGTTACAACGTACAGGCGCTGATACAGTCGTAACGGCTTGTCCATTTTGTTCGATCATGCTGAAAGGGGCGACGTCGTCAACTGGTAGAGAAACGAAATTCACAGATCTTTTGACATTCGTTCGAAATAAACTAGATGCCTCTAATGTTTAATCAAGAAATTGTAACAAGAATAGGTCTCAGAAATGTACTGGTTGGATTCATGGTTTAAGCGATTACAAGTGGCGGTTATTGCGAAGACTGCATATCCACTTATTTCTATGTTGGGTTGGACTCTCCGATGGCATGTTGAAGGGTTAGAGCATCTTGATCGAATTCTTATTGGTGGACGTCAACCGGTTATGGCTTTTTGGCACGGTAGGATTCTCGGTGCTACTTACTATTTTCGCGGTCAAGCTATTGTTGTTATTACGAGTGAGAACTTTGATGGTGAATGGATAGCTCGAATTATCCAGCGCTTTGGCTATTTGACCGCGAGAGGCTCGACTTCACGTGGAGGGAGACATGCGCTTCGCGAGCTTCGTCGTCGTGCGGCGGCCGGTCATAAAACAGGGTTTGCGGTAGATGGTCCGCGTGGTCCTGCCCGTCTTGTACAGCCTGGTGTCGTTTGGTTGGCGAAAGTGACAGGGAATCCAATTCTGCCTTTTCATGTCGAAGCGGCCAAACATTGGACAATCAAAAGCTGGGATCGAACTCAAATTCCTAAGCCTTATTCGAGTATGGCCTTATCGATCGGCGAGCCAATTGAAGTGCCAAAAGATGCGAGTGGCTTGTTGATTAAGCAGCTTCAGGGAAGACTGGAGCGTTCTTTGCAGGCTCTCGAGCAACGGACTACTGGCATGCTTGATGGGTAATAGGATGTCCGGGCTTCTCTTGATTACAGAGGAGACTGATTATGGCAGCGACGACGGTAGTCACGTCGCCACACTTTATTAATCACCGTACTCCCAGTGGTCACCCGGAGTGTGTAGGGCGTGCTGAGGTGATGTTGGCCGTTGTGAGCCGGATGGCTAACATGCAAATAAAAAAACCACGTCGAGCCAGTCGGTCGGAATTACTACGTGTTCACGACGAGACCCACTTCGAGGTGGTTCACGCTACTAATAGCCGTTTCGTTTCACTCGATCCTGACACGCACGCTTCACCGCAATCATTCGACACAGCATTATTGTCTGCTGGAGCTGGTTTAGTGGCACTTGAATGTTCATTGAAGACCAATGGAGTCGCATTCGCGTTAGTTCGTCCACCAGGACATCATGCGGAGCGCAACCGCGCGATGGGGTTTTGTTTCTTTAACAACATTGCCGTCGCGGCTAGTGCTGCTCTTTCCAGCGGAGTTAAAAAAGTCGCCATCGTGGATTTCGATGTCCACCATGGAAATGGTACACAACAGATTTTTTATAATGATCCAAGGGTTCTCTTTATTTCTATCCACCAGGCTCCTTTTTACCCATGGACCGGAGCGGTGTCGGAGTCTGGTTGTGCCAAGGGCGCCGGATTTAACGTCAATATTCCTGTTGCTGCTGGAGCGACTGATGGCGATTACATGCTATTGTTCGATGAAGTCATAATTCCGATTCTTCGTGAATTTAGCTCGGAAGTTTTATTGGTATCTGCTGGGTACGACGCTCACTTAAATGACCCTATCGGTGCGATGCGGATTTCGACTGATGGTTTCGGAATGATGACGCGAAAACTGAAGGATGTCGCCGTGGAGCAGTCAGGGGGACGAATGGTCTTAGTGACAGAGGGAGGATATGATCTTATTGCGCTCTCAAGGTCGCTTGAATCGACGATCGCTTCACTTGATCCGATTGGTGGTTCAGAGCTGGCGTCTGGATCTATGGCTGAAGCACCTGGAGGAATAGGAGTTGATGCCTTAGAGAAAGTTTTAAGTGTGCAACGGACTTATTGGTCTACGTTATAATACTGACGTTGTTCGTCCGCTATTTTCCTGTCAAATTTAACAATCGTGTCTGAGTATAAACCGCAGTCTATCGAGAAGAAATGGCAGGCGTACTGGGCCAGAACGAGGGCCTTTGAGGTGTCCGAAGATAAGGACCGGCCAAAGTTTTATTGTCTCGAAATGTTTGCTTATCCGTCAGGACATGCTCATGTAGGTCATGTTAGAAATTACATGATTGGTGATGCTGTTGCCAGGATGAAACGTCTCCGTGGTTTCAATGTATTGCATCCGTTTGGGTGGGATGCGTTTGGGTTGCCAGCTGAGAATGCTGCGATTAAGCATGGGATTCCTCCAGAGGTGTCAACTTTTGGAAATATTGAGCACATGAAAGGGCAGCTCAAACGGCTTGGGATTAGTTATTCGTGGGAACGTGAAATTGCAACATGTCGCCCTGATTACTATCGATGGAATCAGTGGCTTTTTCTTAAGATGTTTGAACGTGATCTCGCCTATCGTAAACGTTCGACTGTGAACTGGTGCCCAAGTTGCCAAACGGTACTAGCCAACGAACAGGTCGTCGATTCTGGCTGTTGGCGTTGTGCATCCGCAGTAGAGTCTCGGGATTTAGAACAATGGTTTTTACGCATCACAAATTACAGCGAAGACCTTCTTAAGGGAATTGAACATCTCGAGCACTGGCCAGACAAGGTCTTAACGATGCAGCGAAATTGGATCGGTCGTTCGACTGGAGTGACGGCGAGATTTCCGTTGTTGGATCTAGCAGGCACTTCGGATTCGAATGGTGATGCTGGTATCGATGTTTTTACAACGCGTATTGACACTATATACGGCGCCACGTTTGTGCTCTTGGCTCCTGAGCATAAGATTCTAGAGAAGTTTGCGGAGGAGTCTCAAGAGCCGGAGTCGTTTCGAGCGAAGGTAACCAAATTGCGATCGCAAGATCGCACGGCTCGTTTGACTGGTGAGGTTGAGAAGGAAGGATTCGACACGGGATATTACGCAGTCAATCCTTTTACGAAGAAAAAAATCCCGATCTGGGTCGCCAACTTTGTCCTCGGAGAATATGGCACCGGTGCAATTATGGCCGTTCCGGCACATGATCAGAGAGATTTTGAGTTTGCAACTAAGTATGACTTGCCGATTAAGATGGTAATTCGAGATACAGCTATGAAGGGGAGTGCGGATTCGCTCAGCGAAGCCTATGTGGGTCATGGATGCTTAATTAACTCTGGCGCCTATTCAGGCCTAATGAATGATGAAGCAATTGTACAGATGTCTCAAGCGGTAGAGAATCAAGGAATCGGTCGTCAAGACACAAAATTCAGATTAAAAGACTGGGGTATTTCGAGACAACGTTATTGGGGCACCCCCATTCCTGTCATTCATTGTGAAAATTGTGGCACTGTGCCTGTTCCTTACGAGTCTTTGCCAGTGGAATTACCTAAGGTTATGGATTTTAGTGGGCGGGGAGTTTCCCCACTGGCTGGAGTAGAAGAATTTATTAATACTACGTGCCCGAAATGTCGAGGATCTGCACGGCGTGAGATGGACACGATGGATACTTTCGTTGACTCGTCTTGGTATTTTTATCGATTCTGCGATTCGCATAACTCTGAATTGCCATTTGAGCCTTCAAAGGCGGCTTATTGGTTG
>CAZQMT010000030.1:0-6628 GCA_964594555.1 uncultured Vicinamibacterales bacterium | reverse complement strand
TTGCCGGTGGATTTTTACAGTGGTGGCGTGGAGCATGCAATTTTACATTTGATCTACTCGAGATTTTTTGCCCATGTATTTCGAGACCTCGGCATGGTTGAAGACGGTGAGCCATTTACGCGGTTACTAACTCAGGGGATGGTTCTTCGTGATGGGAACGTGATGTCTAAGTCCAAGGGCAACGTAGTGGATCCAGATGAGATGGTGGCTACTTACGGAGCTGATACGCTCAGGCTTTATGTTCTTTTTGTCGCACCTCCGGAAAAAGAAGTTGAGTGGACAGATGCTGGACTTGAAGGAAGTTATAGATTTTTGAATCGAGTGTGGCGATTAATTGACCATGTTGCTGGCTTTCTGCGTGAAGATGATCTTGCGGCCGTTGATGGTTTAGTGCTGAATTCTGATGAAAAGGCCCTCCGGAGGAAAGCCCATGACACTATTAGAAGAGTGTCTCGTGATCTTGGAGTTCGAATCCATCTCAATACTGCTATTTCAGCGTTGATGGAGTTAATGAATGAGCTCTACGGTTTTTGTGAGCGCTCAGGGTTCGCTCCAACTACTAGGCGATCGAGTGAGGCCTCTTTAGGACGCATTCAACGCCTAGAATCAAAAGCTGTTCTTAAGGAGACATTGGATGCGTTTGTTTTAATGCTTTCACCTTTTACTCCACACATGTGTGAAGAGCTTTGGGAGCGTTTGGGTTATAGCACAGGGCTGTCTGAGGCCAGTTGGCCGGAATACGATGATGGCGTAGCTAAGGCCGAAGAGGTTGTTGTTCCGGTACAAGTGAACGGCAAGCTTAGAGCTCGATTAACAGTTGGAACGGGTCTTTCGGAAGATGAACTCAAGGACCTTTCGTTGAAGTCGCCGCAAATTGTTAGTTGCATTAGTGAAAAAAGAATCATCAAGGTTGTTGTCGTTCCAGGGAAGCTAGTCAATATTGTTACTGTGTAGATTAAGCTTTCAAGCTGTAGTTAGAGAACTCGGCGTACCTGGTTTTTGGTTGGTTTTTCGAGGTGGTTTCTTGTGCGTGTTGGTTTAGCCTTCATTTTATCCCTTTGTGTGAGTTTGAGTAACGGTGGATGTGGTTACTCGCTCGCTGGTCGTGGTACTTTCTTGCCAGACTATATCGAAACGATCGGTATACCGCTCTTCGTTAATGATACGACCTTCTTTGAGCTGGAAGAGGTGATCACGGACTATGTCCGGACAGAGTTTATTGGCCGTGGGCGTTACAAAGTGGTGGCTGAAGAGACTGGTGTTGATGCTCTTTTGACTGGAAGGATTCTTAATATTACTCTTGTTCCGAGTGGTTTTACTGCCGATCGGATGGTTTCTAGATACACGGCAACTGTAACATCGAAAATTGAATTCCGTGATCTTACAAATAATGTCATCCTTTGGGAGAATGATGGATTGGTATTTAGTGAGGAATACGACGTAACTAACGTTGCCTCCGGTCAGGACCCTGGTGCGTTCTTCGGGCAAAATGTTAATGCTCTTGAACGGCTAGCTAATAACTTTTCGCGATCTGTTGTGACTTCGGTTCTCGAGGCTTTCTAAATAGAATCGTGCCTGCTACTCGACCCCCCCAAGAACTTCGACAAGAAATTCAGGATGGGAAACTTCTGCCTCTTTACCTTCTCCTCGGTAGTGATGAGTCCGAGAAGACTAGCCTGGTTGATGAAATCATAGAAACTCTTGATGAAGATCTACGAGTTTTTAACCTCGACAGGTTTTACGGATCAGAAATAAGTCCACAAGCTCTTGTTGATACTGCTCGTACATTACCTATGGGTACAGATCGACGGATTGTGGTCGTATCGCAAGCGGAGAGACTGATTGAACCGAAACGAAGTGGTGGAGCTTCAACGGAAGCTCTCAGCGCCCTGTCTGACTACGTAATGTCTCCTGAGCCTCTAACTTCATTAGTGTTGATTGCTGGTGCCCTTGACCGTCGAAAAAAAATAACGACACTGCTTATGAAAAAGGCAGCCGTAGTTGATTGTGCTGGAGTCGAGGGAGGCGCCGAAGTCAATGGATGGGTCCGAGATCAATTTTCGAAAACAGGCCTAAGTATTACACCGAAGGCATTACGTGCGCTTGTCGATCGTTCTGGTGATGAGATTGGTCGCCTCCGTTCAGATGTGGAGCACGTAGCTCTCTATGCTGCTGGGCGTGACTGCGTGGAAGAAACAGACGTACTGGCAGTCGTTGGGCCTGTGACATCGAAAGATGACTGGGCTGTTACTCGAGCGATAGAGAGGTGTGCGACCAGTGAGGCCCTCAAGGAATTAGCCATGGCTCTCGATGCCGGTGCGGCACCACAGAAGGTGCTTGGACAGCATGGGTGGTATGTGAGAACCCGGCAGCGTCCAGCACGTGCAGCAGGTGCTATTGGGTCTTTATTTCGTACCGATCTTGCGATGAAAAGCTCAGGTGGTGATGTACGTGTACTTCTTGAAAGATTAGTTGTCGAGCTATGCGAAAATCCAAGCCGTCAAAAGACAAGGGGTTAGTCAGTAGAGATTTTTTCGAGATTCTTCTTTAGGCGAGACTTATATCGGCTTGCAGTGTTGGCGTGGATGACACCTTTACTAGCGATGCGGTCGATAAACGATACAGCGCGAGGAAGAGCTTCACTTGTGGCGCTGGCGTCGTTGCTGGCCAGTACGCTCCGTATGGACTTCAGTTCGCCTCGAAGGCGGCTACGAAGTTCTCTGTTACGCGTTCGTCGCTTCAGGTTTTGCCGATGAGCTTTTTCTGCTGATCGATGGGTTGCCATTCGATCCCACCCTTCCCGATAAGGAACTCTAGGTTCTCACCACGTTCTTTTGAGTGTACGTGCGATGAGAAAAGCCAATGATAACACACTCTTCTAAGACTATCATTAATGGAAAAGTCGAAGGAAGATTACTCGTCTGACGTGAGCAGTTCGGCTATGACGTCACGACTGGAACTAATAAGGTCGTCGATTTTATTCGTTTGGCGACCGCCTGCCTCTGCGAAACTAGCTTTTCCACCGCCAGTGCCACCGATGATGGGAGCGAGAGCTTTAACTATGGTACCCGCTTTAATCCTGTCTAGTAGATCGTCTGTAACCGAAACGATCAAAAGCGCCTTGTTGTTTGTGTCTGATGCTAAGACAACGATACCGCTCTTGAGTTGATTGTTGAGCGAATCAGCAAGTTCGCGCAGAGAAGATTTTTCCAGGCCACTAACTTTTTTTACCATTAATTTGACGCCGTTGACTTTAGTGATTGTTTTTTCAGTGTGCTTGGTGTTCCCTTCATGAGATCCCATTGCTGCTTTGACCTTCAAAGTGTCTACTTCACGCGATAAGACCTTGAGGTCTGATTGTAATCGCACGACGGTTTTGGCTGCATAAGATTCTGATGTTTCAAGAGTGCCGAGGATCTGTCGGAGCGAAGTTCTTCGTTGCTGGACGTAGTCGACAGAAGTTTTACCTGTTAATGCTTCAATTCTTCGGATTCCTGCTGCAACGCCTGACTCTTGGAGAATCAAGAAAGTTCCAAGTTCTCCTGTCGCTTGACAGTGCGTACCACCGCAAAGTTCTGTGCTGAAATCAGAAATTGATACAACTCTAACAGTGTCACCGTATTTCTCTCCGAAGAGTGCTGTGGCGCCTGAGGCTATCGCTTCTTGTGTAGGACATGTCTTAGTTAGAACGGAAGAATTGCTTCGAATGTGTTCATTGACGATGTGCTCGATTAGATTGAGTTGCTCTTGGGTGACTGGTGCGAAGTGAACGAAATCAAATCGAAGACGATCTGGAGCAACAAGTGAGCCAGCTTGCTTTACGTGCTTGCCAAGCACCTGACGCAGGCCTGCGTGTAGCAGATGTGTGGCGGTATGGTTGAGCCTTGTTGCGTTTCGTTGAGAGCTATTAACTTCTGCCGTTACGATTTCTTGTTCTCGAAGGGCGCCTTTGTCTATGTTGACAGCGTGAACTCGTGGGCCTACTGATTGCATTTTCGTCATGCTCGTTACGAGAGCGTTGCCATTGCCCTGCTACGATGAGAGGCAACCTTCGTCGGAGACTTGTCCGCCGGACTCTACGTAGAATGGTGTACGTTCGAGCACTATATAGCCAGAAGTTCCTGGTTTTAGCTCAGCTTTTTGTTCCCGTTGTTCGTCGAAAAGTGCCAGGATTTTTATTCCAGTTGTTTGGATGCTGTTGTAGCCTTCGAATTGATCGTTGAGCTTGTTTAGAGTTTGTTGTGTTTCTTGTGAAGTGACTTGAAATACTTTTGGCATGGCTTTATCGAAGTTTTGTTTAGAGCGTGCCCGTTTACGCTGGTCGTCGAGGGCTGCTTCGAAGCCAACCTTGTCTATAGTTAGAGAATGTTCGCCAGCGATGTCCTCAAGATAATCTAGTGGTAATCCAAAAGTGTCGTATAGGCGGAAGGCTTCGTCGCCTCTGATGGCACGGTTTTCTGTGGAGGCGGCAGAGAGTACCTTTTCGAGTTTTGGTAGTCCATCTGTCAACACTGCGTCAAATCGTGTTTCCTCGCTTTTGACGACCTCAACGATTGAATCACGATTTTGAGATAGTTCTAAATAAGCCTCACCCATGTTCTCTACTACAACGTCGACAAGGTGATGGAGGAAGGGTGATGTGGTTCCAAGGCGTTTGCCATGACGAATAGCTCGTCTCATAATCTTACGTAGTACATAACCTCGCCATTCGTTCGACGGCATGACGCCATCTGCGATAAGGAATGTTGTTGCACGAATGTGGTCAGCGATAACTCGCATGGAAATATCAACATATTGGTCAGGATTATTTTCCGATAGGCCGCCATATGATCTGCTTGACATAGCGCTGATTGCTTTAAGTAGTGGGCGGAAGAGATCGGTGTCGTAGTTCGAAGGGACGTCCTGTATTACAGCAGTGATTCGATCGAGCCCCATTCCTGTATCAATGGAAGGCGCTGGAAGTGGAGACAAGGCCTGATCTTGACCTCGATTAAACTCCATAAAAACGTTGTTCCAAATTTCAATATACCTATCACAGTTACAAGATATGCCGAGGCATGGTGATTGCGTGCATGGCAAATGCTCGCCTCTAAAGTAGTGGACTTCTGAGCAGCGTCCACAAGGCCCGACATTACCCATTGACCAGAAGTTTTCGTCTGAGCCTAGCTCGTATATACGCTTCATCGTCACGTGGAATACCAGATTCTCCGTTGAACACAGTGACGACGAGTTTTTCTTTTGGTAGTTTCCATTCTTCCGTTAAGAGCTCCCAGGCGAATCTAATTGCGTCTTCCTTGAAGTAATCTCCAAAAGAGAAATTTCCAAGCATTTCAAAAAAAGTTTGGTGCCTCAATGACGGGCCAACGTTTTCTAGGTCATTATGTTTACCGCTTACGCGCATGCATTTCTGAGAACTTACGGCACGGAGGTAGTCTCGTTGTTCCCGACCAAGAAAGATATCTTTGAATTGATTCATGCCCGCGTTAGTAAATAGTAGTGTTGGGTCGTCAGTCGGGACGAGAGAGGCACTTGCGACCACGTGATGGCCTCGGTCCTTGAAATAGGCGAGAAAGCTCGTTCTGAGCTCTGCTGAGAGCATATGTGATTATTCTACCAGCCCAAGCCGGTGTAGTCTGGTTTCTAGTGCGGCAGTGACATCTTCGGCAGAGAAACCTCGTCGCAGAAGACTTTGATAGAGCCGTTGTAGCTGACGATCATCTGATTCACCAGAAGACAGCCGTTGGTCTATGATTTTGTCGAGCAATATCCGATCGCTGATATCAGAAAAGGCTTCTTCGACGGTGTTGGTGGCCACTTCGTCCATAATACCTCGGCGTGTTAATTCGTCTTTGATTCTTTGTTATGGACAGTTTTTACCATCGACAGCTCGCTGGACAATAGTGTGAGCTGTTCGGGAGTCGTCGAGTGCACGCTCTTTCATGAGTTGAGAAATGGCCGCTTCAACGTCTTCCGGCCGGTATCCTTTTTGTAGGAGCCGCATCCTTACCTCGCTGACAGAGCGCTCACGTCTGGCTATTATTTTTAAGCCCTCAATGTAGGCTGCGTCAGGGCAATGAATATTCTTGAGTTGGCTAGATGTCACAAGAGGCTCTGAGTTCTCTATTATTGTTGAATAAGTAATGTGTCTCTACTGTTTGAAGTGCTGGATAAGCTATGTGGGTAAGCTGTTATTGATTTTCACCACAAAACGGACATCGAGACGATCGTGCGTGCAGCGGTTTATGGCAATGCCAACAAAATCCAGCTGATGGAGTTTCTCGAGCCAACAGTCGGTTTTTCATTCTTTCGGCGTTCTCAGAAGGCAGTTTTTTGTCTTCTGTGGACGGTTGTCCGTGTGTGACTTCGTCTGCACTAATTTTAATATTGTCTGAAGAATTATTCTTATACTTGTCCTGGTCGGGTCTTAAGGCTAAGAGATCGTCGAGCAGGTCACCGGCTTTTTGATACCTGTTTGTTACCTCTGGTGCTAAGGCACGCATGACAATATCGCTCACCGCCTCAGGTATCTTATGGTTCTTTGATCGTGGTGATGATACAAGTTCACCTTTGAACAACTTCTCTAGGTCGGCGGGGGCAGGCGGGTGGTAAGGCGGTGCTCCCGTAAGCC
>CAZQMT010000029.1:11258-20029 GCA_964594555.1 uncultured Vicinamibacterales bacterium | reverse complement strand
TGTATCCGACAATAAGCAGCTCGTTGTAATTCGACCGTTGGTTTATTCAGGCGAGGTAGATGTCCGTGCGTATGCTCAGTCTTATGGTTTGCCCATCGTTGGCTGTTGCTGTCCTGCATGTGGAGATCTCGGTCTTCAACGGCAACGGATCAAGCGACTGCTCATGAATCTTGAGATTGAGCATCCAGGCATTAAGAGTTCGATGTTAAAAGCGCTTGGCAATGTCGTGCCTGGGCATCTTCTTGATCGACGATTTGATCCGCTTTTAGAGCTCAGAAAAACCTATGCGCGTGCGCCTGTTTCAGCCAATGAAAAATCTGTTGCACATCAGAGCCAGTAATATTGAAGCGTCACCATCCGGCTGTTTTAGTGCAGGTAGTGTTATTTGACCTATAGGCAACGAGCAAGTTCGCTTCAGGGAGCGCGAGATGAAGGCTGTTGTCCAGAGAGTTCGAACAGCACGCGTGATAGTTTTAGGTGAAGTCGTTAGTGAGATCGGATCCGGCTTACTAGTGATTTTGGGTGTTGGTCGAAATGATAGTTCTTCCGATGTGCGCTATATCGCGAGGAAAATCTCAACAATCAGAATATTCGAAGAATCTCCTGGCGATGTGATGAGTAGCGGGCACGAAAAAAAAATAAAAAAAAACAAAAAGGCTTCTAGTAAAGACTCTTCAATGAAGACAGGGCGGGGTCGAATGAGTCGGTCGGATGTTGAAGCTAATGTAGATGCATTGGTGGTTTCACTATTCTCTCTCTATGGCGATTGCCACTAGGGGCGTCGGCCTTCATTTATTGATGCAGCACCTTCTTCCGTAGCCAAGAGTCTTTATGCGGAAGTTATTGCATGGCTTCGAGCCGAAAATCTTCCTGTTAAAACGGGAGTATTTCAGGCGGATATGGATATACAGCTAGTTAATGACGGACCAGTTACGATCTTACTAGATAGCGAAAGACCATTGTGAGAGCAAGCCGAATTCTTGCCGTAACACTATGCGCTGAAGGCGGGCTATTACTGATTGCCCTGCTATGGTCAAGGTTGTCAGGTTTAGCGTTACGTCTTGGCGATCCTCTTGAGTCGCTCCTGCTTGGTTTGTTCACGGCAGGTGCGATGGGATTTGCTAACGTGAGGATGCTTTCCTGTGCAGCTACATGGCCGGTTATTAAATCGTTACGACGGCTCTATGACACACTGCTGGTTCCAATGTTTTCTGAAACTAGCTACCGAGATATTGTTCTGATAAGTGTGGCAGCTGGCGTCGGAGAGGAATTACTATTCCGTGGAGTGGTACAGCCTGCGATTGGCCTTGTGCCTGCGAGTGTTATTTTTGGTGCCGCGCATTTTGGTGGCCGAGGGATGTTAATGTTCAGCATTTGGGCTGGACTTATAGGCTTAATTTTTGGATGGTTGGCTATAACGAGTGACGGCTTGTTGGCGCCGATTGTTGCCCATGCTGGGTACGATGCGATAGCGTTAACGTATATTAGACGAGAGAGATTCTCAATGACATTAAGTGATTCAGGTGAACCTTATAGTTCAGGCACATAAGAGAAATGGAGTCGATGCTTTGGTACTTCGAGTGAAGTCTGCCTTGCGAAACCAAGCGGCTTGGGGGCTTTCGGTCGCAATGCTTTGTTGTCTTGGCATGCCGATATCTGCACAGCAACGGCCCTTATTGACAGAGGATCCAGAAACGATTGGGGCTGGTCTTGTGTTGGTGGAAGCTGGTGTTGATTGGTCTCAAGACCAGGCATTTCTGGCTTCAGGATTGAGCGGAGATTTACTCCGTTTGCCAACTTTTGGGATGAGCTTTGGAATTAGTTCGATTGCGGAAATTCAACTAGACGGAGGACTCAACGATCGTTTAAGTGTCACCGATCGCCAAGATGCACCGTTATCTGGGCAAGTCGATTTTGAGGGCGATCACACAAGAGATTTTTCAGATCTGATTATAGCGACCAAAGTACGTCTGTTCAGGGAGACTGCTCGGCGGCCAGCTTTAGGTATTCGTTTTGCTACGAGACTTCCAAATGCGAGTAATGAGACTGGTCTTGGTCTTGACACAACAGATTTTTATGTCAGTGCTCTTATGGGAAAGACAGCTAGATCTGTCCGCGTTGTGGGTAATGTTGGGCTTGGGATCTTGGGTGATCCAATCCGAGGAGATCGTCAAAACGACGTGGTGTTGTATGGTTTGTCTGTCGCTCGTGCGATGGTAAAAGACTTTGAAATTGTTGGTGGGTTGAGTGGTCATGTTAGTACGCGAACAGGAGATCCACCTGCTGGGACTGAGAGTAGGGGGAGGTTTCGATTTGGATCAAGATTTACGAGGGGGCCAGCCAGGATCGACGCGGCTGTTGTAATAGGAATTACTAAAAATGAACCCGCAGTAGGACTCACCGCCGGCTTCACCTATGTTTTTAGTGCTTTTCAAGTTCCGTGATCTTTAAAGTTATTGAGATTTAACAGGGGCGTAATGCGCGTCAAGTGCTGCGAGTTCTTGGTGTGTACGGGAAGGCGTCCAATGTAACTCTTTCTTAAGCAGCGAGCTGCAAATAGAGACGGCCTGGGTTCCTGGATGGCCAGCTATTCCGAGCGAGGTTCTCCGTGCTGTTACGTCGAGCAAGGTGCAAGCCATCTCGTGTCTGGTGGCGTAAATAATCTCAGCACCAATAGTTGGGGAAGTAGGCGCGACGGTTTTTAGTAGGTCGTGGCGACCGGCGGTGCATTCGAGAACAAGATGGCTTCTGTCGCCATAGGTAGCGATGAGATGCCGTTCACTATTAGCGGTGAGTCCAGCTTGTCGAGCTCTTGCAAATAAATCTCGGTCGTCTAAGAGGCTTGCTCCGGGCAAGATGGTTGTACCGGTTCGAGAAGGCTGCGTCGGGTTTCCAAGTTTTCTGCTTGCTAAGTTGATGACTTGTTCGGCAACGCCTCTGGCTGTTGTGTACTTGACGCCAAAAACAGAAATGGCGCCGGTGGTTCCCTCTAGGGAATGATCAAGGATTCTCGGGGTAGGGGTTTGTGTTACGTGTCCGTTTTGGTGTCGTTGCGCCGGAACGAGTCCGTGATGTACGAGACTGATTTCATTTAGGCCAAGGTGTAAGCCCGGAAAAGATTTGTTCGCGTGGGAAAGAAACCCTGAGAGTTCTTCTTCGCTGACACTTGTATCGGCAGGATCTGCTGGTTTAGGAAGGTGCCATGTGCCCAGCATAGCTCTTTCCAGCCAGGAAATTAAAAGAAAAAAACCTCCGTCTGGGCCAGACACGCCGAGGGAAGGATCTTGCATCGGACGAGTAGTCACGACGTTTAGGGCTTTTTGAAGTACAGGACGATGCGGTGTGCCGAGCGTCGCAGTGATCTTGCCGGCATTTGGACCTGTTGTGTCGATGGTAAGGGTCGCTCGAATTTCTAGTTTTTGTCCGGTTAGAACGTCTCGTGCGTGAACTCCTTCTATTTTTTTTCCGCTGAGAAGAGGATCCGTGGCTTCAACATAATTAGCAAGACAGGCGCCCTCTTTCGTTGCTCCAAGAGCAAAAGACATGTTTAGTCTTTCTGCTTTATGAATTTGATAGTCATACCATAGAGCACCGCCAGTGGGCTGAGACTCGGCAGTTAAGTCCCCGAAGTGTTGTTTGCATTCAGTACTCGATATAATTCGTCCTGCTGGCAGATGGAGTTTAGGTGAAAGATCGAAGTTTCTGTCATAACCGAGTAGCGAATCAACGATGAAGGCAGCACGAAATGCTGACTGGCTACGTGCAAACTTATGAGTTGTTTGTACGAGAAACGGCAAGGGGCGTAGAAAGAGGGGGGCGATTCTTGCTAGGGCGTAACGTTCGGTTATCGCTTCCCTGGCGCGCCAAAAATTTCCCGTTTGTAATGAGCGAAGTCCTCCGTGCCCAGTTTTGAGATGATTGATTGAGGTGGAGCCTCCAAAGTCAGCACGATCAATTAAGGCGACGTTAAATCCTCGCTGGGCTGCATCGTATGCACACGTTAGGCCGTAGATGCCGCCTCCGATGACAAGAAGATCGAACGAAGTTGACTCGAGGTGTTTAAGGTTGCGTTTCACGGTTCGATAAGTGTCGTATTTAGGTGTTGAGTCGATGTCTACAGAAAATCTCGCTTCTATTCTATAGTAGGACAGATGCTAGGTGACCGAAATGCCGAAGAGGCGATGTTGGAAGCGATTCGGGGCTATTGGAACACCCATATTCACGATCTTGAAATTACCAGTCACCCGGTCGGGACTATGGGTTTTTTCTCTGATCTTGATGAATATCATTTTGAAAAACTTAATCACTTGCTTCGTCTCGTAGATTTTGACGGTTTTCGTGATCGAAGGGTTCTTGAAGTTGGGTGTGGGGCAGGCACAGACCTGGTGCGCTTTGCTCTTGGGGGGGCAAAAGTAACAGGAGTTGATTTGGCGCCATCGGCCATTGAGCTCGCCAGAAAGAATTTCGCATTGCGAGGCCTTGAGGCTGACTTTCATGAAGCCAGTGGAGAGTCTTTACCGTTTTCCGATAATTCCTTTGATCTCGTTTATGCCCACGGTGTTGTGCAGTATACAGCTAGCGACCGACACTTAATTAAAGAGTGCCGCCGAGTTTTGAAGCCCGGATGTGAAGCTGTTTTTCAGGTCTACAATCGAATTTCTTGGTTAAACGCATTGTCGAAATTAATGAAAGTCGGCCTAGAGCACGAGGATGCTCCGGTGCTTCGTAAATATAGCTATGGTGAGTTTGGTTCGCTTTTGAAGGATTTTAAGGAGGCGGTTGTCGTAACTGAAAGATTTCCTGTTAGATCTAGATTGCATGGTGGGTGGAAGGGGACGGCGTACAACGAATTTTTTGTGCCGGTTTTTAATATGTTGCCACGCGCGTTGATTAGGCGTTTTGGCTGGCACTTGCTAGCCTTCTGCAAGAAGTGATTGGATGTTTTGCCGATGATTCCTTTTGTCAAAGCTCACGCCTACGGCAACGATTTTATCTATGTTCGTGAAAATGATCTAGGCAAACATGATCCTGTTGAAGTAGCGAAAGCGATCTGTCAAAGAAGTCGAGGTGTCGGGGCCGATGGCCTGATTATTTATGATTCGACCCCTTCCGGAGGCACGATGCGGCTGTTTAATTCTGATGGCAGTCGTGCAGAAGTTTCAGGTAATGGAGTTAGAGGGCTGGCCGCGATCCTAATGCGAGAAGGTGGATCAAAGGCCGAGTTTGTGATTGAGACTGCGGGCGGCACGAAAAAGCTTAACTATGTCGGAGAAGATCGGGGGCAGTTGATTTTCCGTGCCGACATGGGGCTGCCATCTGAGGTTCAACAGGTTGTTCTTGAAACTACAACTGGCCCTATTCAGGTTGTTGCGTTGTGGATGGGGAACCCTCAGTGCGTCAGAATTTATGAAGGCCCTGTTCCCATCAGTAACGAAGATGGCGAGTCTCATTTAAAGAACTTGGGACCTGCTTTGACTTCGAACTCATTTTTTCCAGAGGGAACAAATGTTGAGCTTGTTGCCGTTGATGGCTTAGATGAACTGCGTATTTGGATTTGGGAGCGTGGAGTCGGGCGAACTGAATCTTCTGGTACAGGGGCTTGTGCAGCGGCTGTTGCTGCGGCGAGCTACGGTGGTGCTGGTCGGGATGTTACAGTTTCGGCTCCCGGTGGTTCCCAGCGTGTTGAGTGGAAGGATGACGGAGTCTATTTAACCGGTGGTGTCACCATAATCTTAGATGGAAGTTGGTTAGGTTAAATCTCACGGGTTTCCTTGCTATGAAGGACCAGGCAATTATGAAAACAATGTATTTGGACTGTTTCTCAGGGGCATCTGGGGACATGGTCTTGGGTGCACTAGTGGACGCAGGTCTTCCACTGGAAACCCTCCGTGAGGCTTTAAAGCTTCTTCCGCTTTCAGGATACGATCTTAAGGCAGAGCGTGTGCAGAGAGCTGGTGTCGGCGCGATGAAGATCTCTGTGGTTGAGACGAATAAAAAAAAATCGACACATGAACATCGACATCACGAGCATCGTGCGATGAGTGACATAGAAAAAATAATTAAGAAGTCGACATTGCCAGAGAGAGTCAAGATTCGTTCTATTGAGCTGTTTACAAGACTCGCGAAGGCTGAAGCAAAGATTCATGGCTTAAGCGTTGAGAAAGTCCACTTCCATGAAGTTGGCGCGCTTGATTCAATTGTTGATATCGTCGGCGCTGTTTATGCTTTTGATTGGTTTGGTGTTGATCAAATTATGGCCTCACCTCTGAATATGGGACATGGAACTGTTAAGTGTCAACATGGCGAATTTCCTGTTCCGGCACCGGCAACTGCGGATCTAATCCAAGGTGCGCCAGTGTATTCAGAGGGTGCTAGAGCGGAGCTTCTTACACCAACAGGCGCTTTATTGGTGACTGGTCATGCTAAGTGTTACGGAGAAGTGCCGCGGATGGTCATTGAGCAGATTGGATATGGTGCGGGCGATCGAGATTTTCAAGGCCGACCCAATGTACTGCGTATATTAATTGGTGATGTAGACAATAAACCGGTTGAGTCCAATACCGAGCGAATCGTTGTGATTCAGACAGAAATTGATGACATGAACCCTCAGATTTTTGGCCTACTGATGGAAAAACTGTACATAGAGGGCGCACTGGAAGTGTATTTTACTTCGGTGCAGATGAAGAAAAATCGCCCTGGTACTCTTGTTACTGTTATTGCTCGTCCTGAACAAAGAAAAACAATGCATCAGATTTTGTTCCGCGAAACGACCACTTTAGGTGTTCGCTATTTAGAGATGACGCGTGAGGCCTTAGTTCGATTTCAGGTTAGGCTCGAGACGCCGCTTGGTGTGGTTAGCTTTAAGGTTGCGAAACTAGGAGATGAGGAGGTAAACGTGGCTCCGGAGTTCAGCGATTGTGCCCGAGTAGCGTCGGAGCAAGGTTTGGCGGTCAAAGATGTTCAAGCGATTGCGATGAAGGCATATCTTGAGCGGACAAAGTAAGAGGCGGAGATAACAGTGTCTAAGTATAAGGTTGTGTTGTTTAGTTGTCGTATTTCCATAGTTTAAGTGAGGTCGTGTTTAGATGACAGTAGAAGATTCGGCGCAGGTTCCAGTAAAGACTTTAGGAGACGATAAGCTTTCGGGCTCATCGGCCCCTAAAGAATCTGTCGCAGGGCAGGTGAAGCCAGATAGTTCTTCTGAGAAGATTTCAATCGATGACTTTCTGAAAATCGATCTTCGGGTGGCTAAGATTGTTTCTGCTGAAAGAGTCTCTAGCTCAAGGAAGCTGATTAAGCTCGAGGTTCAATTAGCTGAAGAGGTCCGGACGCTTGTTGCCGGCATTGCCGAGAGCTATCTAGCAGAGTCACTTGTTGGGCGAACCATTGTAGTAGTTGCGAACTTGAAACCAGCTAAGCTCATGGGCATAGAGTCTAACGGGATGCTTTTGGCCGCAGGTTCAGGAAATGAGCTTCCACGGCTTGTCGGTTTTGACAACCCTCCATCACCAGGAACACGTGTAAGATGATGAATCTTCAATAGATTAAGGTTTCTTTCTTTTGATGATCGAAGCCATGATTGATTCTCACTGCCATTTGGCAGACACTGCGTTTTCTGAAGATCTTGATTCGGTGATAGCGCGTGCTCGCGCTGCCGGTGTGACTGAGGCGCTCTGTATTCTTTCGGCTATTGATGAGGAGGAGTCTGCGCGGGCACGAGAGGTGCTGAGGCTATGGCCGACTGTCGTTTTCGCTGTGGGTGTTCATCCTCATACGGCGGGTAAGCTTACAGAAAAATCTAAGAATGTCGAAGCGTTTGTTCGACGGGCTATAAGTGAAACTGAAATTTCATTGCATTCAGTTTCTTCGGGAAAAACGTCGCGTGTCAGAGCTATTGGTGAGATTGGGCTCGATTATCACTATGAGTATTCAGAGCGTGAAGTACAGCGTGAAGTTTTTCGGCAGCAGCTCAGATTGTCTAGAGAAATTGGCCTGCCTGTAGTCATTCATACGAGAGATGCGGATGCGGATACGCTCAAAATCATAGAGGAGGAAGGGCAAGGACGGATTCGGGGAGTTTTCCATTGTTTTACGGGTGATGGAATTATGGCGAGGCGAGTTGTAGATCTTGGATTCCATGTTTCTTTTTCTGGGATCGTGACTTTCACGAATGCTGCCAAGGTAAGGGAGGCAGCTGAGCTTGTTCCTAGTGATCGATTATTGGTTGAAACAGACAGCCCCTACCTCGCTCCGGTGCCGCATAGAGGCGGACGTAATGAACCGGCTTTGGTAAAGCATGTCTTGTCGACAATAGCAGAAACTCGGGGAGAGGCTGTTGAACAGCTTCAGGAGCAGACTTCTATCGCTTTCCGAAATTTAATATTTGGAGAAGATAAATAACCAGATCACAGTCTTTCGGACTAAGGGTCTATGGGCTCTCATTGTTCTGCGACTAAAAAATAGACAACTGATGGCGGAGAAAGGGTTTAGCGCGTTGACACGCCACGAGTAAGTATGGTCTGATCGATAGCGCGTGACCGACGTCGTACAGAAATCCCAAGCAGCCGTTGATCTTTCACAGATCTTTGAATCTATTAGCGAAGATCTGGAGAAGGTAGAGCGAGAATTCGCGCGACATGTCGAGTCTCGTGTTGAGTTAATCCCTCAAATCGGACGTTATATTCAGCACAGTGGTGGAAAGCGGGTGAGGCCTGCCGTTCTTTTGATGGCAGCGCGCTTGAATGGCTATAAAGGTGAACAGGCGATTTTGT
>CAZQMT010000029.1:8757-11248 GCA_964594555.1 uncultured Vicinamibacterales bacterium | reverse complement strand
GCGTCTGTTGTGGAGTTTATACACACCGCGACACTCGTTCACGACGATATTATTGATGACTCTGAACTTCGGAGGGGGCGTCTTTCGGTGCACTCTCAGTGGGGAAACGACGTTACGGTATTACTGGGAGATTATCTTTACATAAAATCAATGGCGTTAGCTTTGACGCAAGATGCGCTTGAAGTGATTAGGGTTCTGTGTGACGTGACGCTTCGTATGATTGAAGGAGAGCTCTATCAGCTAACAAAAACGGGTGACATTAATATACTGGAAGAAGAACATTTTTAAATCATTCGACGTAAAACCGCATATTTGTTTGGCGGATGTGCACAGATTGGTGGAATGCTCGGTGGGGTGAAGGACGAAGAGGAAGCAGCTCTTCGCGAATACGGTTTCAATCTTGGAGTTTCGTTTCAGCTTGTGGATGATTTACTTGATTTCACTGCCGATGCGACAACTCTTGGAAAACCTGTTGGGGGCGATCTTCGAGAAGGTAAAATCACTCTTCCGATAATCTATTTATTGAAAAATGGTGACCCTGATTCGAATCGATTAATCCGAGAAGCTGCCAACAACCGAGAAGCTACAAGTGATGTTTTGGGTGAGATTTTACGCCTCATGGACAAGCACGGCGTTATCGACTTAGCGTATCGTAAAGCTGTCGAGTACGCTACGAAGGCCAAGAGTTCTCTTGAGGTTTTTCCGGAAAGTTCTGAGAAAGACGCGCTTATGGCGTTACCTGACTATGTCTTAGCCAGGGATAGATAAGCTGTTACAGATGTTTTAGGTCCAAGCTGGTATGGATCCTCTACTGTGAATCCCGCCAAACGCATAAAGCAACTGCGTGAGCGTATTCAGTATCACGAGGAGCGTTATTACGTTCTTGCTGATCCTGAAATTTCTGACGCGGAATTTGACGAATTAATGAGCCAGCTTCTGGCTCTTGAGCAAAAATATCCAGGATTAATTACGGAGGATTCTCCCTCTCAGCGGGTTGCTGGGCGTCCAGTTGAGGGCTTTGAGAGTGTCGATCATACTGTGCCCATGTTAAGTCTCGACAACGCCTATTCAGAAGAGGACTTAATTGAATTCGATGAGCGCGTTCGGAGGATCCTGCGATTGGGATCGACTCCACTGAACTATGTTGCTGAGCTCAAGATAGATGGGTTGAGTATTTCCCTGACTTACGAAGGAGGAGTTCTTCAGAGAGGAGTAACTAGAGGTGATGGCACTCGTGGTGAAGATGTGACGTCGAATGTTCGCGCTATTAAGTCAATTCCACTAAAAACAAGAGAGACGTCTTTCGGTAGACTTGAAGTCAGGGGCGAGATTTTTCTCCCTCGCAATGCATTTACTGAAATAAATAAAAATCGGATAGAGCACGGAGAAAAAGTTTTTGCGAACCCTAGAAACGTAGCGGCCGGCACAATGCGGAATCTTGATCCATCTGAGGTTGCAAGAAGAGGTCTTAGGGTATTTGCTTATGACTTAATGTCGACGCAGCTTGTAAATAAAGACAAAGTTTTTTTTAAGGATGCGTTATCGAGACAGTCAGCGATTCTTCCTGTTCTACGTAGTTTTGGATTGCCTGTCGAGCCAAACTGGCGATCGTGTAATGGAATTAATGAGGCTATAGGTTTTTGTCGTGATTGGTCGAAAGGTCGCCACTCACTCGATTTCGAGACAGATGGGGTAGTGATTAAGCTCGATGAATTGGCTTTACGAGATCGCATAGGTGCTACAGCGAAGTTTCCAAGATGGGCGATTGCCTTTAAGTTCCCTCCGGAACAAGTTACGACGAAACTGCTTTCGATAAAAGTAAATGTAGGTCGTACTGGTGCAATAACTCCTCTTGCTGTGTTAACGCCGGTAAGGGTTGACGGGTCGACAATTCAATTGGCTACACTTCACAATGAGCAAGAAATCAGCCGAAAAGATATTCGGGCTGGAGATATGGTTCTGGTGGAAAAAGGCGGTGATGTGATTCCTAAAGTGGTCGGACCAATTACGAAGCTTCGGCCAAAGGGAAAAGAGGCGTTGAAGCCTTTTGTAATGCCGACTAAGTGTCCGGTGTGTGGTTCTCGGTTAGCTAAGCCTGAAAATGAAGTAGTGTGGCGGTGCGAGAATATCACCTGTCATGCCAAACAGCAGCGCGCTTTGGTTCATTTTGCTTCAAAACGAGCAATGAATATCGGTGGCCTCGGTGAGGCTTTAGCCGAACAGTTAATAGGATCTGGTTTAGTGAAAGACGTGTCTGATCTTTACAGGCTCAAAGTAGAAGATATTCAGTCTCTCGATCGCATGGGAGAAAGATCAGCGATGAATCTTTTGAGTCAAATTAGAAATAGTAAGAATCGAGATTTTGGGCGCCTTCTCTATGCGCTCGGCATTCGACATGTTGGAGAAGGTAGCGCTTCGACCATCGCGAAGGCTTTTGGAGGCATGGATTCACTGATGGAGGCTTCAATGGAAGAGCTCGAGGCTGTGCCGG
>CAZQMT010000029.1:7120-8747 GCA_964594555.1 uncultured Vicinamibacterales bacterium | reverse complement strand
GTTGGCTCTATTGTGGCTAAGTCATTGCGAAGTTTTTTTGATCATGAGCGTAATCGAGATTTAATTAGACGTCTCCGCCAGGTCGGCGTGGAGATGACTAGTAGGCGAGAATCAGTAGAGCCTGTTGGTGTATTGGCAGGAATGGTTTTTGTTTTAACAGGTACATTGTTTGGTATGTCTCGTGAATTGGCCAAAAAGAAAATTGAAAATAGAGGGGGACGAGTTTCATCATCAATCAGCAAGAAAACGACTTATCTCGTGGCGGGAGAGAATCCAGGGAAGAAAGTAGAGGAGGCGAAGGCCTTAGGGGTAGAAACGATAGGTGAGACTACGTTCTTACGTCTTATAATGTAGGAAGTAGAAGTTAAGCTTGACCGAGCATGTTGACCTAAAAAAGACAGCAGGTTCGCTACGATGTGACCTGACTGGTTGTTGTAATAATTGTAATGAGGCGAACCAGTCCTAGCGCTTTATGCGATTCATAAGAGGCCGATGAAATCACGGATTCTGGTAGTTGACGACGAAGCGGCAATTCGAGAGTCGATGTCGATGATTCTTGAGTACGAGGGCTATGAATGTCTCTCGGCATCCACCGGAGAAGAGGCGGTTGAAGTCGTCAGGCGAGAGTCGCCTGACCTAGTGTTTTTGGATATTAAGATGCCTGGTGTAGACGGACTCGAAACACTTACCCGCCTGAAGAAGCTTAGTGAGGTGACTCCTGTTGTAATGGTTTCTGGTCATGGGACGGGCAGTACGGCAGTTGAAGCAACAAAGCGTGGGGCCTTCGATTTTATAGAGAAACCGTTGGCGCGCGACAGAATTTTCATCACAGTCAAAAATGCCTTGGGTCAAGATAGGCTTCAAAAAGAGAATTTTGATTTACGACGAAAAATCGAATTTCGTCATAAGTTGATCGGCAGTAGTAAAGAGCTTTTGAAGATTATGGAGTCGATTAAACGGGCGGCTCCAACGAACGCGACGGTTTTAATTAGGGGCGAAAGCGGTGTGGGGAAGGAATTGGTGGCTCGTGGCATTCACAGGCACAGCTTGAGATGTCGAGAACGTTTCGTGCAGGTTAACTGTGCGGCAATTCCAGAGGATCTTATCGAGTCCGAGCTCTTTGGTCATGAGAAGGGGGCGTTTACCGGTGCAGCTGGCAGGCAAATAGGAAAATTTGAACAGGCCGATCGGGGAACTATTTTTCTTGATGAAATTGGCGATATGAGTCTTCGCGCGCAGGCTAAGGTGCTTCGTGTTTTACAAGAAGGCGAAGTGGAACGATTGGGAGCATCGCAAACAATTAAGGTAGATGTGAGGGTGCTTGCGGCCACTAATAAAGACTTAGAGGGTGAGATTAAGGCAGACCGTTTTCGAGAGGATCTTTATTTCCGTCTAAGCGTAATTCCTATGCATGTTCCTTCACTTCGTGATCGACAAGAAGATATCCCTATTTTAGTGAATCATTTTTCTCAGATTTTTTCTGAAGAAAATAATTTCAAAATAAGGAGGTTTTCGTCGGCTGCCCTCAGTGTGTTGAGCCGGCATGATTGGAAAGGGAATGTTCGTGAGCTTCGAAATTTGGTTGAACGTGTGATTATCATGACTCCAGGTGAAGTTATTGACGTTG
>CAZQMT010000029.1:0-7110 GCA_964594555.1 uncultured Vicinamibacterales bacterium | reverse complement strand
GAGAATCTAGGGAAGTTAAGTGAGGCTGTTCGTGATGGAGGTGGAAGTAATGGGCTCACTGAGAGGGTCAGTACATTGCGCGAATTCAAGGAGGGTGCGGAAAGAAGGTTTCTTGTTGAAAAATTAAGAGAAAACAAATGGAATGTATCGAAGACAGCTTCGATGATCGGCACGCCAAGGAGTAATCTTTATAAGAAGCTCGATCAGTATGACATTCGTCAAGATGTAGATGGATGAGAGAAGGAGGCTTTGCCGCAGCGAACCAGACGGCCGCCAGGCAGGTAATTTGCTTTGGCCGATTGCGCCTGGAGGAAAGTCCGAACTCCGCAGGGCAGTGTGCCGGGTAATTCCCGGTCAGGGTGACCTGAAGGAAAGTGGCACAGAAAAAATACCGCCAAGACTGATTTGTCTGGGTAAGGGTGAAAAGGTGCGGTAAGAGCGCACCGCGTTTGTTGTAAGGCAGACGGCAGGCTAAACCCCACACGGAGCAAGACCAAATAGAGAGACGCTTGAGGACGGCCCGTCCGAAGTCTCCGGGTAGGTTGCTTGACCCTTCCAGTAATGGACGGGCTAGAGGAATGGTCGTCGCCCCTGCTATCTTTGCGATGGCATGGAGACAGAATTCGGCTTACGGTTCCGCTGCGGCATTTAATGATTTCGTGACGGTTTTCTCGATGACAGTGTAGTCGGTTTTCGCAACGTCAAGTCAAGCTTTGGTTATCTGATATGAAAAAAGACAGCTGGAAAATACTTCGGATTTGTTGTTGCATTGTGATTGGCCTTGCGCTGTCACTGGTCTCTGGGGTGTCGATGGTTGCGCAACCAAGTGCACCTGACGACCAAGAAACAGCAGCGCAAGAAATGTCGATTCAGGATTATTCCCCGCGTTCGACCCTTGTAGTAAATGAAAGTCGCCGTCCTCGTGCGAAATATCCCGTCATTGATATCCATAGTCACCAGAGGACTCCTCTTGCTCCTGATCGCTGGGAGGCCATTGTTTCTGAAATGGACGATTTAAATCTTCAAGTTTTGGTGAACTTGAGTGGAGGCAGTGGACTAAAGCTTAAGGAGGGCATTGCTGCGGTACGATCAAGTCAGCACTCTAACCGGATGGTGTTTTTTGCGAACATTGATTTTAGTGGTGGAGTACATCAAGGATTTGGTCTAAAGGCAGCAAAGAGGCTCGAAAAAGATGTCGAGTTGGGTGCAGTAGGCCTGAAGATTTTTAAAAATCTTGGTCTTCGAGTCAAAAGTTCTAGTGGCCTGCGTTTGTCTGTTGACGATCCTGAATTAGATCCAATATGGGAAGCCTGTGCCAGGTTGGGCATACCAGTCTTGATTCATACGGGTGAGCCTTCTGAGTTTTTTGAACCAGTCGATCGCCATAATGAACGGTGGCTTGAACTTACGCTTCTTCCGCGCCGACGTGTTCCTTCAGAAAAGTATCCTACCTTTGACGAGTTAATGGCCGAGAGAAACAGGCTTTTTTCTCGCCATCCGGCTACGACTTTTATTTTGGCTCACATGGGTTGGCACGCTAATGACCTGGCTCGACTAGGTGCACTACTCGATCGCAATCCAAATGTGTATCCAGAAACAGGAGCCATCCTTTATGAGCTCGGCCGGCAGCCTCGAACTTCGAAAAGTTTTTTTGTGAAGTACCAAGATAGGATTCTTTTTGGAAAAGACAGTTATAGGGCAGACGAGTTTAAGTTTTATTGGCGCACTTTTGAAACGGCTGATGAATATTTTGAATACTACCGAGACTATCACGCTTTTTGGAGGCTCTACGGGATGAATCTTCCTGACGAAGTTTTGAGGAAGGTGTATTTTGAGAATGCGCTGCGCCTTCTCCCAAGTATTCCTAGAAGCGATTTTACTGAATAAGTTTTAGAGGTCGAAAAAGGTTTTCGGCTTACCGGAAAGACTAGACGCCGGACCATCCTTTAAAAGATAGCCCAGCGTCTGATAACTGCGATGAGAGGACTCTTGCTATCCTCCCAGCGATTGCCGTAACGGGTTGTTGATCAGCTCAACGATCTGGAACCCATTAAAAAGACTATTAAACCAAATGTGACCTGTCTCTGCTCTATACCGCACAAAGGAATACGCATAATCGACTTTGTGATTTGGATAGCCTTCTCCTACCGCAAGTTTCGTGTCTATACGAGCCCCAGGAATGTAATATCCGATTTCCTGCGGTAAATACGGATCTCTGATGTTCCACACGCGGAGCCCTGCCGTATACCAAGTGAAAAAGGCCAGCGTGGCATCATTAATGTCGTCTACCCCGCCATAATGAGCGCCATAGATGGCGTTGTCCGGATCGGTTTGGTCGGCATACTGTTCTTCGGCAACCTCAAGCTTGATGGTTGAAATTTGCAGGGGGTACTCGTCGTCATTAACATCAATGATCCGAGCCCAACCCCAGGGTGCGCTGGCGTTCGCTCCCATCGTTTCATCTTGAGCGATCACGTACTTACGCCCCTTGATTTTAATGAGTTCTGCTGAATGGGTGCCCCCGAAGTTTTCTGGAGGACCCCAGTTAAAAGAACTAATCCGTCTGATCTTTGCATCAGGTCGACGTTCTTTAACTTCCGTTAGATCTAGAATTGTCAGGCCCTGATGACGAACGTTGTCGACCATCCAGCGTGCGTTTGCATAGCCACGAGTGCCGTCTTCGTTAACGTCAAGGTCATGGATGCCGCTTTCGGGCATGCCTGGTTCTTGGCTTAAATCCCAGGTGGTTATAAGTGTTGGATTTGCTGGGTCAGTAACATCGACGGCCGTTAGGGCATCACCGGGGCGACCTGGTCCGCTGACGGTTGCGTAGATGGTATTGCCGTCGTGGGTTATCCGATGTTCGTGTGTGACTATATCACCGGGCACTTCACCGCCATTGAAATCGTAGGTGCCGACACGTACAGGATTAAGACAATCTTCCGAAGCATCATATATCTGAAGCTGACTTGGGCCTGGCGGGTCGCCATAGGGTGTTAGTCGACTAAATGGCATAACTACTACAAGCCCTCTGCCTTCGTGGGCTTCGACTTGGGACTCACGAGTACCTGGTGTACCAGGATAGAGTTTTACGAGCTCTGGATTGCTGGGGTTTGAAGCATCGATAACAGCCATTCCAGCCAACCGGTCTTTCCCTCCGTAGTAAGCGCCTACGTAGGCACAATCACCGATCCATCCCAAGTTGCCATTCTCTCCTCGGTTCTCGATGTCCTGCTGTCCTACGAGTCTCATGTTGTCCATGTAGGGACGCTGGCTCCGTCCACTCTCTTGGTCTGCTAACGGAACCTGTCCTTGGAGACGTGGAGCGCCGTCATCTACGGGTTCGGTGGACTCAGGGCCAGCGCCTCCCGCGCAAGCGACCGATACGAAGGCGTAGAGGACGACGAGTTTGAGTGCCCACCAGCGACCTGTTACATTCGTGAAACGAGAATCGAGTATTGTTGCCATCAACCCCTCCTAAAAAGAATCCCGAAATGGAGCAAAATGAACTTTAGTTGCTTAAATGTGCAAGCAGTGTATACCTGGTGACCTTCTGTCGGCAATAAAGAAGTAAATTAAGGCCAGAACCCCAAGTGTCCTATTTACGCTACACTGCACGATGTTCAATTAGTAAATTAGCTTTGGAACTATCAAGATGTTCAATTATTGTAGGTAAGCTAATTTGGAAATTAAAAATTTGAGATGAAGGGAAAAGTCATGTCGGCATCGTGTCGCCCAGGCTTGGCATTTATTCTTGTTGTATGAGTGATCTTTATTGTGGTGGGACAAGCCATCACCCAAGAGGGGATTATTGACCCGGCCAGTAGAGGGCTTCCGAATTCTCATCCGACAGTGCTCCAAAAGTGGGGGCCATTACCTGACGATCGCGTATGGGGGTCAACCGCTGGTGTAGATATCGGTCCAGACGGACATGTATGGACGTATGACCGGTGTGGCGCTAATGGTTTGGCCGGAGGTTGCGATAGTTCAAGTCTGTCTCCGATACTTAAATTTGATAGATCAACAGGGGAGGTGCTGGCAAGTTTTGGTGCAGGGATGTTTGTTCTTCCTCATGGGCTTCATGTAGATAGGGAAGGCAATGTTTGGGTGACTGATCCTGTAGGGAATAAAGATCAAACGAAGGGTCATCAGGTTATTAAATTTAGTCCGGATGGCGAGGTGTTGATGACTCTTGGGAAAGCTGGCATTGCTGGAAACGGCCCTGACACCCTATATGAGCCGTGCGACGTTATTACTGCACCGAACGGAGACATCTTTGTTTCGGACGGCCATGCGAGTCTGGCACAAAGAGAGCCCTCCGCTGGACGGATAGTCAAATTTACTAAAGATGGAACTTACGTGAAAGAGTGGGGAAGGATTGGCACGGCGCCTGGTGAATTTCAGACTCCGCATGCTCTTGAGTTTGATTCGAAAGGACGTTTGTTTGTGGCCGACCGAGGAAATCATCGTATTCAGATTTTCGATCAAGATGGAAATTTCTTAGATTCGTTTGAACAATTCGGTCGCGTCAGTGGGTTGTTTATTGAAAAGGACGACACGTTGTATGCGATTGATTCGGAGTCGAATCCTGATAACCATCCTGGTTGGAAGACGGGTATTAGAATAGGGAATGCGGCTGAGGACAAAGTAACTTTTTTTGTTCCTCCTCATGAAACAGAAGAAGGATCACATGGCGCTGCTGGTGAAGGCGTAGCTGTTGATGCAGAGGGCAACATATATGCAGCAGAGGGACCCAACTCGCGTCCATTCGCTGGGGGCGGTTTAACCAAGTACTTGAAAAAATAAACCCTGTCATCGTTTAAATAAAGGATGAATTTCAATGAGCTCAAATCTATCTTCAATTACCCGTCTTAATTTCAAGAATAGGCCTGCTTTTACTAGGTTGAGGACAACGGTGGCTTTTGTTCTTATGGCTCTGGTTGTTTCGGTTTCGAATCTGAGCGGACAAGAAACCTATACGGATGAAAGCGGCATATTGAATGACGGCACGCGATACATGATGCGGATGCCGTCTAATTGGAATGGAACTCTCATAAGGGACCTTGACTTTGTTACAAGATCTCACGACGCACGGTATCTTGACATGCTTGTTCGTGGTTTTGCCGTAGCTGGAACTGCTCGTCATGAACGACGTTGGGTTGGATTTTATGATCCTGCGAGAGAGATTTCACATTTAGACGCCGTGCTCGATCTTTTTGAAGAACGCTTCAGTAAGCCAGATCGAGTGATTCAATATGGCTGCTCAGGTGGAGGTCATGTTACGTTGGCCGTGGCAGAGGATTTCTCGGAACGTATCGATGGAGCAGTTGCTTTTGGGGCTCATACGCCGATGTGGTTTTGGAACACGATGTTAGATGGGTGGTTTGTGTTGAAAGCGCTCCTGGCGCCAGATCTCAAAATTATTGATTTGCCTAGGGAAAAAGGATCTCTGAGGCCGGCGTACGAGCCACTGGTTTTTGCGTGGAGGCAGGCAATAGACGAGGCCCAGAAAACACCTGAGGGAAGGGCGCGCATCGCCTTAGCAGTAACGATTGGTCAGTGGCCAGATTGGGTTAATCCTACGAACCAAAATCCAAATCGAGAAGATGTTCATGAGCTTCAGCTCAGCATGTATCGGACCGTTAGGCAATTTACAATTGACATAGGCGGTTTGTCGCGGTTTATGTTTGAAAGTGCGGCCGGCGTTGGCCTTACCCAGCCTTCGTCAAACGTGGGCGTTGACTATGCAGAGTTTTTCAAGGGCGGAAACAAAAGTCACAGAAACGCAGTAAATCAATTGTACGCGGAGGCAGGTCTTCAGCTTGAGTCTGACATTGAAACTATCAACAATCTTGCGCGTGTTTCAAGCGATCCTGAGGCTCTTGAGTACTGGTCCGCTCCGGGTCGGACTGTAGTTGGAAAACCAAAGATCCCTGTGTTGCGGATTCATGACGTAGGCGATCCAGTCCTGCCCGTTAGTCAAGTTCAGGGGTACGATGACCAAATACAGGCAAATGGCAAAGAGGACTTGTATCGAACGGCTTTTACTGGAGCCGCGACTCACTGCGGATTCACAGTCGCGGAAAGTGCAGCGGCAATTGAAGTCATGACGCGTCGGCTGGATACAGGTGCTTGGACAAGCACGACGCCTGAGTCTCTGAACGTTTTGGCGAAAGAATTAGATGAAAGCAGTAATAGCCGTTTCATCTCTTTCGATGAATACAAGGTTGATTCGTATAACCGAACATGGATCCCAGAATGAGTCAGCGTCGAAAGGCGTGAGGCCGCCCAAGTATCTTGAAAACGTACGGGAGTGGTTTGGTGGGATGGGAGCTTGAATGGATGGAAAACAGAACAAAGGTGTGAATGGTAAAAGGGACTCTCGTCGAGGGTTTTTGAAGGGTTTGACGACGGCGAGTGCGGCTTTGTTAAGTTTCGAGAGCCTTGATGGGGCCACGCATGGAAAACCGTCTGATGGAGTCAGTGGCTTCGATCACGTTGCTGTCCCAATGAAGAACACGGAGGAGATGGTGCCCTTTTATCGTGCTCTTGGATTTAAGGTGATAGAGGGAAAGCGCACTTGTTCTGTGCATTTTGGCGATCAGAAGATAAATTTCCACCGGCCAGATTCCTGGAAAGATAAAAGCTTTACATTGCGTGCGCCAGCAGCGGTGCCTCCATGTGGTGATTTCTGTTTTGTGTGGGATGGTTCGATGGGTTCGCTTACCGCCATGCTCGCCAGCGTCAAGGCAGAAGTGATTGAAGGACCGGCTGAACGACGCGGAGGGCGAGATGGGGGAAATGTCGTTGGCATGAGTCTTTATGTGCGCGATCCAGATGACAACCTGCTGGAGTTTATAGTGTATTCGTAATCTGGGGAAGAATGAATCGAGTGCCGTCGTAGGAACTGTCGTTCTCAGGGTTAGAGAATTCTTTTTTTAAAATAAATTCAAGAAGGCTAGGCCTCGTCTTGTTAAAGCGTATCGTCAGGCCTTTAGAGTTCGACGTCTTTGTGACGTTGCTGGTTGAGGTTCGTTTTCGTATGGTAAATCAAGGAGAGAAACGATGAGAAGTCGATCTGTTCCGTTGATGGCAATACTCCTCACTTTG
>CAZQMT010000028.1:0-20869 GCA_964594555.1 uncultured Vicinamibacterales bacterium | reverse complement strand
CAAGACTTAACATCTCATCTTCAAGCCGGGAACAAAGCCCCATACGCTTGAACACCGCTACAATAGGTTCTAGATCTTCAGCGCGTGCTCCAACAATCTCAATGTCGCCACCTGTAATCGCAGCTACTACTGCCCAACTACCAGCTTCAATGTGGTCCCCATTAAGTCGATGTTCTGCTCCACTAAGACCACTTTTCCCACTGACTGTAATAGCACTTGTGCCTTCACCTTCGATGCCAACGCCCATCTTTCGTAGAAATTGACATAACTCAACCACGTGTGGTTCACAGGCAGCATGGCGTAACCGTGTTATACCGTCAGCCGCTGCAGCTGCCAAAAGAGCAGTCTCAGTACCCGTAACTGAAGCTTCATCAAGATAAACGGAAGTGCCGTGAAAACCATCTGGGGCTTGCAAATATTGCGATCCTCCAGACAAAGGCCGCGCGCCTAGTGCCTCGAGAGCCTTGTAGTGAGTCGTCGTTGTACGTCTAGCTGGAAAATCACCACCTGGCGTAGTAAGCCGAGCCGTTCCCCGACGCACCAATAAAGGACCGAGCAACAGAACGGACCCACGCAGTCGTCCCACCAAATCCTCATCAGGCTCATCAGTAGTTATTGTTGAACAACAAACACGAACGGTCGATGTACCTGCACCAGAGACTTCAGCGCCAAGTCCGATCAATAGTTCGATCATGACATCGACATCTCTGATACAAGGCATATTGGTCAGCACGCATTCACGATCGGTCAACAGACACGCCGCAAGAAGCGGAAGTGCCGAGTTCTTATTACCCCGAACGTGAATTCTTCCAGACAAGGGACGACCGCCCTCAACTACCAGCGTCGACATCGCCTAACTCCTCTTCAACCTTAAATTCTCCAACGTACACAATTTCCTCTCTAAGCCTAACACCGAAACGTTTCGCGACAACATCCTGACAAAACCGTACTAGCGTCTTAATTTCCTGAGCTGTCGCATCACCTTCATTCACAACGAAGTTAGCATGAACATTAGATACGCGGGCACCACCAACGAGCTTTCCCTTAAGGCCAGCCTCGTCCAAAAGCGCTCCAGCAGACACAGGAAGGCCCGATGGCACTTCATCAGGACTTGGGTTACGAAATATGCAACCGGCACTAGGAACAGCCAACGGTTGACTTTGTTTTCTAAACGAAAGCGATTTCCGTGCCGTGGCACGTAACTTTTCTTGATCTCCTTTATGAACCCGAAACGTAGCCGAGAGCAAGACCTCCCCACTACTTTTTAATCGATTCGCATCGCAACCAAATTCAAGTTGCTCTGCCGAAATATCTGACCTTTCCCCATTCTGAGTAACTACTTGAACGTGATCAATGACTTCACTAATCAAGCGTCCCTCGAAATGGGCGTTACCAGCCACAGCACCACCGACCGTACCAGGCGTTCCTGCCCAAGACTCAAGTCCACCTAAGCCCCTACTAATAGTCCATCGAACAAGACCGTTGATTGTCACTCCACTATCCGCTACCACCCGATCAGAAGATGTTAATTTAATTTCTCCTCCTCTCACCAGAACTACAAGCCCTCGAACTCCTAGATCTCCAACTAGGACATTTGAACCGCCACCCAAAAGCGTCACTGACAAATCAGTCTTTCGAGCCACGTGCAAAACGTCGACTAGCTCCTTAGCAGTTCGTGCCTCAACCAACAAATCTGCATTACCTCCAACTTTGAAAGTAGTCAGCTTGGCTAGTGGAGCAAAAATCTTCACGCGGTCACGGTCCACTATTAACGAAAGATCGAGCTCAACCGAACGTAAATTCGAAGTCATGGGATTTGACATAGCGAGTCTCAAGACAAAAACTTAGATTTTCAGGGCTCAGGTATAAACGAACTCAACGAACGCTCTCGAACAATCAAGGCGTCAACGGCCTCCTGAAAATCACATCCCTCAAACTCCAACCAATCTCCGGGTAAAAGCTGTCCAACTATCGGTAGATCCGCAGCAATGACAGTTCCGATAATTGGGTACCCACCTGTAGTCTGTCGATCCGCCATCAGTAGAATGGGCTGACCAGAAGCCGGTATCTGAAGAGCCCCCATGGGCGTCGCCTCAGAAATCAAGTCAGCACCATCGGTGTGCGTCAAACCTGGTCCATCAAGACGATAGCCCATTCGGTTCGAATCAACCGTTATAGTGTAACGTCCTTCCTCTAGTACCAACTTAGAACTCGGATCAAATCGGTCAGCATGAGGCCCCCACGACACTCTTACACGTCCACCACCTTTTGGCACAGAAATTACTTCCTTGCTGCAATGTCGTATGTCAACCGTAGTAGGCGTAAACTCCGTAAGATGAAGTCGATCACCGGCCTTCAACTGACGACCGTTGACCCCGCCCATGCCACTAAGCAAGTGAGTGGACCTACTTCCAAGAACGACAGGGACATCGACTCCCCCTCCAACTGCAAGGTAAGCGCGTGCTCCACTTCTCCTCTCACCAAAGCCTAATCGTGAACCCCTATCAGCACGACAGGTAACATTCATTGGAACTCTAGCGTCATCCAGAGCAAGATCAAACTCAGCACCAGTTACCGCAAAAACAGTCTCATTTTCGAACTCAATTTCTGGACCAACTAAAGTAACTTCAAGCCCAGCAGCATCCCTGTTATTTCCTACGAGAATATTAGCCAAACGATAGGCGTACTCGTCCATCGGACCAGCTACAGACACACCATTATCCTGAAACCCCCATCGCCCACAATCCTGAACAGTCGTAAACAACCCGGGACTAAGTATGTGTATCCAGGACATGTACAACTCTCAGCTAGAGTTAGTGCACCCGTCTCTGTAGTGATCAGAAGTCACAGAGACAAATCTTATGCAGTCACCAGGTTTAAAGAGAAATGGATCAGGGCGAGAGAGATCGAATGGTTTAAGCGATGTCCGACCTATCAACTGCCACCCTCCTGGCATCTCCATCGGATAGATGCCAGTTTGCTCACCAGCTAGTCCCACCGAACCCGCTGGAACTCTGACACGCGGCGTCTGATGTCTCGGAATATCTATTTTCGTATCGGCACTGCCCATATATGCAAAGCCTGGAAGAAATCCAACCATGTAAACAAGATAAATTGGCTTCGTATGGCGGTCCACTATCTCTGGTACTGAGCAACCTAAATGCTCAGCCACATTTGAAAGATCTGACCCATATTCACCACCATAGCAAACAGGAACTTCAATAGGAGGACGCTGAGAAAAAGATTTTTCAGGCTTACATAACACTAACCGCTCAATCTCAGAAATAAGTTTTTCAAGAGATGTATGAATAGGATCGAAATACACAGCCACCGCACGATAGCTAGTCACAATGTCTCTAACACCGCACAGCATGACTTGACGTAAAGCAGCACCTAACGATACGGCCAGAATATTCACAGCTGGATCGACGCGTTCTTCAAACTCGACGGAAATCATCGAGTCACAAGCTCGCACAATACGAAACTTCGACGTCTCTGACAGAATCAAACCAACCTAGTCACTAGACGCCTGTTTGAGGGCCCCAAACAGTTTCTGATGGATATCATCAAAACCACCGTTCGACATCAGCAGCACAACGTCATCGACACGACACTCCGAAACTATCATGTCTATAATTTCATTAGTCGTTCCCCCGTGTCTCGCACTTTGACCATTATCTTTGAGATCATTAATCAACTTCTCAACGGAGAGACGTTCATTAACAGGTAAATCGTCTCGATGTACATCAGCAATAATGATTTCATCTGCCCCGAGGAAAGATCCAACAAACTCACTCTGGAAAATATTTCTGCACGCCGACGCTGAACGCGGTTCAAATACTGCCCAAATACGACGGTCTGGATATGCGGCCCGATGAGCAGACACCGTTTCGGTAATCGCCGTTGGGTGATGAGCGAAGTCATCGTAGACTGCTACCCCTGCGGCAGTTCCCTTGAGCTCGAGTCGTCGCTTCACACCGAGGAAACGTCGAAGGCCTTCGATGAGATTAGACGAATCAAGACCAACGTGGGAGGCTACAGCTAAAGCAGCCAGAGTATTACGGACGTTGTGCGAACCCACCAAACCCACCTCGCAAACTCCGTAAAATTTATCGCTGTGATATACCTCAAACTTCGTTGTATTTCCTTCTATCACTAAATTCTCAGCTCTCCAGTCGGCTCCACTCGATAGACCAAAAGTTTCTACTCGACAGTGTGCCGAAGAACGCAGAGAAAGCGCCTCGTCAGAATCAGCACCAAGGAGAAGTAAGCCTGAGCGTGGAACTAAAGAGACCAGCCGACGAAACTCAAGGCGAATTGATTCCAGATCTTCATAGATATCTGCGTGATCGAATTCGATATTTCCCACAACAGCAATGTCCGGCAGGTATTTAAGAAACTTCGCGGTCTTGTCAAAAAAAGCGCTGTCGTACTCATCCCCCTCGATTACAAAATCCCGTCCGCAACCAAGACGGTAGCCAGAGTTGAAATTGACAGGCACGCCTCCAATAAAAAAATTAGGATCAAGACTACCGTGATATAACAACCAACTCGTAATGGCAGCCGTAGTCGTCTTTCCATGCGTTCCTGTAATCACTATCGACCTGGCTCCCCATAAGAAACGGTCGCGAAGAATCTCCGGTAATGATGCATAGCGAATTTTTCGATTTAACACTTCCTCTAGTTCAGGATTACCTCTAGAAATAGCATTTCCGACGACAACAAGATCTAGGTCATCTTCAATGTTCTCGGCTTTATACCCAAGAGTGGGAGTAATTCCCTGCTCTTTTAAAAAATTACTCATCGGAGGGTAAACCGCACAATCAGAACCACTGACCTCAAAGCCACACACTTTCAACATGGCAGCAATCGCAGACATCCCTGTTCCACAGATACCGATTAGATGTACTCGTTTCATAACATGATCCAATACAACATCCGAACTATCTTTCCTGCACGGCGGACTCTTCGAGAATCATTCTCGGTGTTCCGTCTCCTATCACACGAGCTCGTACACCAAACGGCAACGTAATGGACGGCACAGTAGCATGTCCAGAAGGTAATCCAAAGAGCACCGGACCTTTGAAATCCGCCATTACTGCATCTATCACTTTTCTCGAAGTCAACAAACCTGAAGGCTCATCGCATCCAGGAAGCTCACCAAAAACGACAGCCGAAGCTCGTTGTAATAGTCCGCTCAATCGAAACTGCGTGAGCAAACGGTCAATCCGGTATGGACGCTCACCAATCTCATCAACGAACAAAACGTAGCCTTCTGGTGGATTAAAAGCAAACGGCGTCGAGAGAGACGAAAGGATCTGTGTCAAGTTACCGCCAAGCAACACTCCTGAAGCATCACCGCCTTTGACTGTTTCAAGCGCTTGAACCTGAAGTTCTCCAAGTGGCTCTGTGCTCATAAGACCTTTAATGAAGGTTGTCTCGTCATAGCCAGATACTTCCCTCGAAAGACATCCACATAGAGTTGGGCCATGGAAACATGTCATGCCACACACGCTCGTAAGATAGATGAGTATAGACGTTAAGTCGCTATAACCGATGAAAGGCTTTTGAGCGCGTACTGCATCTTGAGGCTCAAGAAATGGCAACACTTGTACACTCCCATAACCACCTCGGACTCCAAGTATCGCCGACACATCTGGATCATTCCATGCCTCTTGTATGGCACGTGCACGCACCTCAGGTGTACCCGCCAAATATCCGCTTCGGCTAAACACGCTGTCGTTATAGAGAGGTTTGAGTCCGAGTCGACGAAGCTCCTTAACTCCTCGATCAAAATCGACTTTTTCAAACGGACTTGCGGGTGCCACCAGAGCCACGCCATCACCGGGTTTAAGAACATTTGCCTTAATCATGTCGCACCAACTCGGGTGAAAGAAATCATTTTAAAAACTTCGACATCTCATCTGCAACTGCCAGATGTTCACTCAGAGAGATTAGCGATTGCAAAGAAGAAAAAGATACGGGAGGTTGAAGAGAGAAAAGAAACTGCCTCTTAATTCGCTCTTGTCGTGACAACGCCTCGGCTAATCTGAATCGAGAGATAACATTATTCTCAACCGCACGTATAAGAGCTTCTAAAGTTTCTACATGGCTATCTTGATCGCTATCACAAAGCAGTACGACATCACATCCAGCCGAAATCGCCATCACGGCAGCATCAGCCTGCGTGTACCTATCAGAAATTGCTCGCATCGTGAGATCGTCACTCACAACCAGTCCGTTGTAATGCAATTTATCTCGTAACAGCCCTTCCAGTACAGTAGGAGATAGTGTAACTGGAAGTTCACTATCCAATACCGGCAAAGAAATATGCGCAGTCATGATCGCAGCAACGTCTGCCTCAATCGCCGCTTGAAATGGCACCAACTCAACTTCATGCAAACGTTTTTCAAAATGATTAACAACCGGCAGCTCAAGATGGGAATCCACCTCAGTATCACCATGCCCAGGAAAATGTTTAGCACATGCCGTCACACCACCAGATTGGAGCGCATGGATAATAGCCTTACCCAATTTCGCCACCATTCCTGCGTCTGAAGCCAACGCACGATCACCGATCACCGGATTTTTTGAATTAGTAGCAACATCAAGCACTGGGGCGAAATCTAATGAAATACCAACAGCTCGTAACTCAGCTGCCATGGCCTTGCCGAACCGCTCTGCGAGGACCACATCACCACATCGCCCAAGAGTCGCGACAGGGGGCCACTCGGTAAACGGGGCTCGCAACCGTGCGACACGACCACCTTCCTGATCAACGCTTACCCAAAGAGGAAGATCTGACGCCATTGATTGTGCTTGCCGCGAGAGCTCAAACACTTGCTCAGGGCCAGCCACATTTCGATCAAACAGGATAATACCCGCTAAATTGAACTCTCTGGAGACTGAACGAAGCTCTACTGGAATTTCGTAACCATCAAATCCAGTAATAATCAGCTGGCCGATCTTGCAACGAATGTCACGTAGGGTGAGCATTAGAAAATAGTGAGCTCAGACCGAGCATCGGAACAACAGTGTGCGGATGCTGTGCCCAAAGACATTATAATGCGTCAGTGCATATAACAGCATCAGCCCCTACTCGACTTGACCTCGCAGGAGGTACACTCGACATCTGGCCACTTTACCTAAATTACGACAACGCTCAAACAATAAATGTGGCAATCAGCCTTCGAGCAAGCTGTCGTATCACAGAACGACGAGACGACTCTTCCATCCTAAAATCAGAAGATACTGGAAAATCTATCGAAGCTAAAGACTGGTCTGATTTACAAAACACACCTGACTTCCTTTTGGCAGCTAGAGCTCTTCAATTTTTTCACGTGAAAGGCATCAATCTAACAACACGTTCTGACTCACCACTAGGGGCTGGTATCGCAGGCTCGTCTGCTCTAATCGTGGCTCTATGTGCTGCTCTCAACGCTTGGACAGGATCCAAGAGGACTCCAGAAGAATTACTCACAATCGCTATGAATCTTGAAGCCCAAGTCATTAAGGTGCCGACCGGAGCACAAGACTACCGACCAGCATTTTACGGGGGAATCTCGGCGATTGAGTTGCGCGTGGATGGTGTGGAACGTATTGCACTCGATGTGTCACCAAAGGAATTGGAACGTCGGATTGTATTAGCCTACACGGGACGCTCGCGTCAATCAGGAATTAACAATTGGGAAATCGTTAAACGACATATCGAGGGCGAGCACCATATCTTTGAAAAATTCCAACGAATCAGAGACATAACAGTAGCGATGCGTTCAGCACTCATAGCAGGTCACTGGTCAGAAGTAGGACATCAGATCTCCGAGGAATGGGAATGTAGAAAAGCTCTTGCCCCAAGTGTCACAACACCAGAAATCGATCAACTTATTTCGGCCGCTAGAAACTCTGGTGCCATCGGCTCAAAGGTCTGCGGCGCCGGTGGCGGTGGGTGTGTTCTCTGCTTCGTAGTCCCGGATCGAAAACATGAAGTTGAACTTGCTCTCCAAGCTTCAGGCATGGAGTTACTCGACTACCAGATCGATACTGTCGGACTTAAACTCAAAAAAAAGAACCCTAGACCCCAAGCCACAACTTAAGCTTCCCAGCTAATTTCATAGAATGAAATAGACAAGCACGGAAATTATCACAACACCCAAAAAGAACCATTGCAAAATTAAAGAGCGATGCTCAAGCCAATACTCAAAGACGGCTCCGGCGTCTCGAGGTCCTTTGCCAAATTTCGGGGTTTCAGCTTCACTAGGAAATTTTTCAAGAAAAACGTGGAGCGTGTCGTCTTGATCAAGTCCAACCTCTGAAGCATAGGCCCTAACAACAGCACGAGAAAAAATACCACCAGGAAGGGCAGATATATTGTTATTCTCAAGTGCTTCAAGCGTACTGACCGAAATCTTAGTGACAGCAGAAATCTGATGAAGTGAGATTCCGGCTTCCTCACGACGCTCTCGCAAACACGCTCCGACGTCCTCTAGTGATGCTATTTGTTCTGACATAAATCAACGCAAACCGTTAAAATCATAGCCGGACGAAACCACATTACCCAGTGCTAAGAATCTTCCGAGCCTGACTGGTTCGTTCTCGGAACTCGGAATAACTTCTAGACACTTGATGATTAATGAAAAACCCTATGGCTGCAAAACCAGCCGCACCCGCACATCTCACCATTGGTAGCTCTTGTTCCGTAATTCCTCCTATCGCTAGTACTGGAACATCAGCCACCTGAACTGCACGTGCCAAACCGGTAAAACCGCTAAGACGATGACCGACCGGCTTCGATACAGTGGCACGTACCGTGCCGTAAATAAGGTAATCAAGCCCACCGGCTGCTACAGCCCCTCTTGCCTCTTTCACATCATGCACTGAACGCCCGACCAAAAATGAATCAGGAACCAACTCCCTTACCCGACAAGCCGAGATCGAATCAGAGCGAAGATGAACACCAGCTGCTCCAGCAGCAAGAGCAATGTCAAGACGTCCATTCACTAATACTCGAGTCTCTGTATCTCGAGTGACTTCGAGACAACTAGCAACTAAATTCACCAGTTGTCCGTCGCTCAGATCGGGCTCTCGAATCTGAACTAGATCGACATCAGCCTCCGCTGCGGCACGAACTTGAGCGACAACAGCTTCAATCGAATCTACCCCACCACCAAGTGAAGCGACCAAACGACGGCGGTTACTTACGAGACAAAGAACAGGTCTTCCCAATGGCCGGCGCGGCCCAACCACATGCACTAGCTTATCCTAATTCGGCCAGTTCTCGCTCCATCGACGTCAGCCGATGCCGAAGATGAACTAAATGTAATACGTGGCAAAAGTGCGGGAGGAATAGGGCGTTCAAATCGGCATTGACGCAACAAACTGCACAGCTCCGCCAAACCAATAAACATGTTAATCAGTCCACATCCTGAAATCGCACCACGAACGAAATAATTATGCGTAATCTGTTGAATAAGAGGAATCGTTTCAACAAAGTAATTGCGATCCCAGAAAGTTGACCACGGCACAATTACTAACACGAGTCCCATCTCTGCAAAGAACACAACGAAGAGCAAACGACGAAAAATATGAATTTCACTCTCTCCTATTTGATACTTAGAACAGCCTTACCGTAAGCCACAAGATCGATGAACTAAACTGGTTCTAGGGCTTCTTAGAACTTAGGCCTCTAAACGAACTCGATCGCTCACCGATGTGTCAAAAATTGAAGACACCCGAAACGATTGACGATGCGTGTTTGAATATCCAAAACGTTTTAACGCTTTCAAATGCATAGCAGTTGCATAACCCTTATGTCGATCAAAACCATACCGTGGATCTTCCTCATGCAACGATCTCATGAGGCGATCACGTTGTACCTTTGCGACGATTGAAGCGGCGGCAATAGCGGTACACCGGACGTCACCATGAATTACGGCGCGCTGAGCCATAAGAAGACCTGGGATCTGAAAAGCATCTACTAGAACAAAATCAGGCGCTGGATCGAGGGCCACCACTGCCTCACTCATTGCCTTAAGTGACGCCTGATGGATATTTAGTCGATCAATTTCACTCGGTCCAACATCAGCGACCGCCCATCCAGTAGCTACCTCAACGATCCTTTCGTAAAGTTGTTCCCTCTTGGCTGGAGTAAGTTGCTTGGAATCCCTGATACCAGATATCGGCCGAGTAGGATCGAGTATTACAGCGGCAGCGAAAACAGGCCCAGCAAGACAACCTCGCCCCACCTCATCAACGCCGGCAACATGAACAAAACCACGACGCCGAAGCTCATTCTCTATCGTCCGACGCGCACGAGGTTTGCTCATGCGAGCTTTCGGGGACAACCCGTTAAACAGTCCGTTTCCGTTCACGCATCCGAGCTGCTTTCCCACGAAGCCCACGAAGGAAATAAAGCTTGGCCCGTCGAACTTTTGCGCTTCGAACTACCTCAATCCGATCAATATTCGGAGAATGTAACGGAAATATTCGTTCAACGCCCTGTCCGAACGATACCTTTCTTACCGTAAATGATGCGCGTGTACCACCTCTGTGAAGGCCAATAACTATTCCCTCGAAGACTTGAATCCTCTGCTTGTCTCCTTCACGTACTTTAACGTGGACACGAACAGTATCACCTGCTCCTAACGTCGGTCGCTCAACAGACTGCTTTTGCTCGATCGCCTCGATCGCGTTCATTACGTGACTCCCTTCCCCCGTTTCTTAATCAACTCGCGAAGAATCTCTCGTTCTTCATCATCCAAGACGGCATTCGGCAACAAATCCGGACGTCGCTCAAGTGTCCTCCGAACAGCGGCGTGTTTTCGCCATCGACGAATTTCACCGTGATTTCCAGACATCAACACCTCTGGCACCTCGAATCCACGAAACGCCGCAGGACGCGTATAGTGTGGACAGTCAAGTAAACCTCGAGCAAATGAGTCTGCTTCCACTGAACGCTCATCACCAACAGCGCCTGGTAACAACCGAGTAACGGCATCGAGTAAGACCATGGAAGCCAACTCACCACCGCTTAACACGTAGTCACCGATTGAAACTTCATCAGTCGCGATCTTATCTTTCACGCGTTCGTCAATACCTTCATAACGACCGCACAAAATCACAACATGTGACAATCGACTGAAGCGCTCCGCCTCAGCATGCGAAAACCGGCGCCCCTGAGGAGAAGTTAAAATTACAGCGGAGGGCTCCCCACGATGTGTCCCTATCCAATCGACCGCCCTGAATAAAGGCTCCGGCTTAAACACCATACCCGGACCACCACCATACGGCACATCATCAACAACTCGATGACGATCGTCGCAAAAATCTCGAAGATCGTGTACGCAAACATCAAGCAACCCAGAGTTAGCCGCACGTCCGAGTAAACCCTCTGCGAGTGGCTTCTCAAACATCTGTGGGAAAATTGTGACAACGTCCGCCTTCACGCAATAACCCTCTCTATATGCCTGAAATTCATGTGTTTAACTCAAGTAATCCTTCAGGAGGGTCGATCGTAATCTGCCGCCCCGTTATATCAATCTGCTCACAGATATCCTCTACCAAGGGTATAAGCACCTCTCTCCCAACTTCTCTGACTTCATCGCGTACCACAAGACAACCACCTTCAAGCGGTCCCTGTGCATCAGAAACTATCCCTACATGAACCCCTTCAACGGTCCAGACGGCACATCCTATCAAGTCATGCCGGTAGAACACTCCCTGAGGCAAAGTTTCTAAAAAACCCACTGGAATACGTAGTTCAAAACCAGCCAAAGCTTCAGCATCGCTCATGGTTGTCATACCCGTGAGACCTAAAATTGGACGTCCGCGTTGAAATCGGACCGAAGTGACCGTGAGTGGTCTCACAACATCGTCCCTATTTACAAACATCGTTTGCCCAACACCGAAACGCCTCTCAGGAAAATCCGTCTCGGGATTCACAAGAACCTGACCTTTATTACCATGGGAACGAGAAACTTTCCCTACGAGCACCATGTCCTCCCAAGAATTTCTCATGACTGACTATCTCGAATCTCATGAAACTCAAGCGAGGTCTCCCGACCTTCGGGCCCAGACGCCACAGCCAGCAAAACACGAAGTGCCGAAGCCGTACGCCCCTGCCGACCAATTATCCGCCCTAGATCTCCAGGAGACACAAAAACTTCGACTACAGTCTTGTCTGGATGCTCAACTTCAGTGACGTCAACCAAGTCTGGATAATCAGTCAGCTCACTGGCTATCAATCCCACAAGATCCTCAAATCGACTCACTCCTTAGATGTCTCCTCCGGCGAGTCGCCTTCCACCTCAACTGATGGCTTTGCTGGTTCTTCCGCAGGCACCTCGCTCGCTCTCTTGGCTAACCGATCAACAAGCGTACGTACTGTATCTGAAGGTCGAGCACCTGCCTTCAACCAATGCGCTAGTCGATCACCGTCAATATCAAGACGTTCAGGATTCGCTTTGGGGTCATAGAGCCCGAGCGCCTCCACGAATCGACTATCCCTGGGCGAACGTGAATCTGTCACCACAACGCGAAAGAAAGGGCGCTTCTTCGCTCCCATACGTCTCATTCGGATTGCCAGCATCTAATATCTCTTCCTCTCTAGTCCTCTTAATATAGACCAGTAAATCAATCAACTCACAGAACCGGTTTTCGATCCCTATCTAGCGTCCCAACAACCCAACACCTTCCATCGCGGGAAGATCAATGCGACGCTTCCGTCCCTTCTTTCGTCCTCGTGAAACGCCAGCTAGACTACCTGACACAGTTTTCATCATCTTACGCATCTGTAAAAACTGTCTAAGGAGCTGGTTAACCTCCTCCACTGACGTACCGCTTCCCTTGGCAATTCGCTTTCGACGACTACCATTGATGAGCTTGTGGTACTGACGCTCCTTTGTTGTCATCGAACTAATAATTGCCTCTATACGAACAAGCTTTCGCTCGTCAAGTTTTTCAGACGGCATCTTAAATTTAGCTATGTTGGGAATCATCTTGAGCACACCGTTAAGAGAACCAAGTTTCTTAATAGCCTGCAGTTGATCCGAAAAGTCTTGTAACGTGAACTGGTCTTTGAGAATCCGTTTCTCTAGTCGTAATGCACCGTCCTTTTCAACGACCTCTTCAGCTTTCTCAATCAACGTTAAGACATCACCCATACCTAACATTCTTGAGACAACTCGGTCTGGGCGGAACAGTTCGAGATCTTCTAATCGCTCTCCAGTACCTACAAACATGACAGGAACACCCACAACAGAAACAACTGACAGCGCAGCACCTCCACGAGCATCGCCATCCATTTTCGTAAGTACCACACCACTAACATCTAAACGCCGATTAAACTCACCAGCACTCTTAATCGCATCTTGCCCTGTCATCGCATCCACAACGTATAAAGAATCTGTCGGAATGATCGCTCTCTTAATTTCCTCAAGCTCCGTCATTGGTACGTCATCAACATGAAGACTGCCAGCACTATCAACCAACAAAGTATCGAATCCAAGTGTCCGTGCGGAATCGAGGGCACTAGCAGCACGCTTAACCGGATCCATTAACTCAGTTGGATCATGGACCTTAAGACCTGCTTGTGACCCCAATATACTCAACTGCTGAATCGCCGCTGGTCTTCTGACATCAGTTGAAACAAGGATAGGGTGTCGACCTTGGCGAACCAGCCACGAGCCCAACTTCGCCGTGGTGGTGGTCTTGCCACAACCCTGCAGGCCCAGCATTAAAACTACCTTCATGCCCTTGGAAGCAGGCGACAAACTACTAGCGGCCTCTCCAAAAAGTGCCAACATCTCATCTCGAACAATCCTTATGACGTGTTGGGTCGGAGTGAGACTTTGGAGCACCTTCTGATCAAGGGCGAGCTCCCTGATTTTACTAGTTAATGCCTTCACAACCTTGAAGTTCACGTCAGCCTCAAGTAGAGCCATACGAATCTCTCTTAAGGCAGACTCAACGAGTTTCTCAGTTAAACGCACCTCGCCCCTGAGCGTCGTGAAGATACCTTGGAGCCTACTACTTAATATTTCAAACATAGCCTAAGAAAATCTCAACAAGGAGCTAAAAACATAGCCCGTCCGGAACCCATAAGCGCTTAAAACACAATCGTTTATGCTAAGGCACTATCGAGTAGTATGTCAAGACTCGAGCGATGCTTAGAACAATAATTACGCTGCCGTAAGTGCTGATTAAAGCTCTCTCGAAGGAGACTGGACCTATCCCCGCCTGTCCTCCTTAACGAATTAGCAATTGTGGACCAAATAATCTAGGGGGGGGGCTCTCTTGAGTCCAACTTGCGCAGGGACACCGATTTTCCAATAACCATACAAAGTTGGACAAATCACTAGTCACCTAGACTGATGACAACTTGTGGCCAAGTTTCTTCTTCTTCGTACGTAAGTATTTACGTGTTACTTCCGAAACTTCAACCTCGAGAGGCAACCATTCCACGACAGAAAGATCATAACCTTCAAGACCAACGAGTTTCCGTGGATTATTAGAGAGTAGGCGCATACTATGTACTCCAAGGTCACGTAGGATTTGAACACCAATTCCATAATCACGTTGATCAGCTTTAAACCCAAGACGTTCATTCGCTTCAACCGTGTCGTAACCCTCATCCTGCAGGGCATAGGCTCTAATCTTATTGGCTAGACCGATACCTCGACCTTCCTGATTTAGATAGAGCAGAACACCTCTCCCTTCTTCACCGATTTTTTCCATAGAAGTGGAAAGCTGCATCCCACAATCACAGCGAGAGGAATGGAATACATCACCTGTTAGACAGCGAGAGTGAACGCGTACTAGCACCCGGTCACCTTCACCAATCTCTCCCCGCACAAGCGCCACATGAGTTTGGTTATCAATTTGACTTTCATAAGCATCAACAAGGAAATCCCCATGTTCGGTCGGCAGCTTCGCAGAAGCAACTCGCTTGACGAGCTGCTCATTTCGCATACGGTACTCAATCAGGTCAGCTATCGTAATCATCGGAAGCTTGTGCCGCTTGGCAAACCTAGCAAGCTCAGGCACCCGAGACATCGTGCCATCCTGGTTCATAATTTCGCAGATCACTCCGGCCGGATAGAGACCTGAAATCCTGGCAAGATCAACTGCAGCCTCCGTCTGGCCTGCACGAACTAGAACTCCACCAGATCGTGCACGTAAAGGGAACATATGTCCGGGCCGTATCAAGTCGTTTGGTGTACTCTTGGGATTGATAGCCGCCAAGACAGTAGCAGCACGATCAGCAGCAGAGATTCCCGTACTTGTTCCGGCCTTGGCCTCAACAGAAACACAAAACGCGGTATGAAACTTAGTTGTGTTTTGACTCACCATCAACGGAATCTCAAGCTCGTCAAGCCGGGTTGGAGTCATTGGCATACAGATGAGTCCACGACCATGACGCGCCATAAAATTAATAGCTTCTGGGGTCACTTTCTCAGCAGCAATAGTTAGATCCCCTTCATTTTCTCTGTTCTCATCGTCCACAACGATAATCATCCGCCCTTCGCGAATAGCCTCGAGCGCCTCCTCAATGGAAGAGAAAGGACGTCGAGGCGCAGCTGGACTAGATTTTTTTGCGATCTTCAATACTCTCGGCATGACCAACCCTATCCCCTCAACTTCACCCACCAGTGAACACTAACAATGTGTAGTGTTCAACCCGCCCTGTTGCATAAGCCGAACCACGTACTTACCCAAAATATCGCTTTCCAAATTAACTAAGTCGTCTGTCTTTGCCACACGAAGATTCGTGTTCTCCCAAGTATAAGGAATAATTTGCGCAGACAACCGATTCCCGTTAAGTTTGGAGATCGTCAAACTGATACCGTCCACCGCTACAGACCCCTTGAGAACGAGGTATGGCGAAAGGATCTCCGGAAACGTAACTGTGAGCAAGTAAAAATCACCCTGGCAGTGTAATTGAGTAATTGTACCCGTGGCATCAACGTGCCCCTGAACAAAGTGTCCGCCAAGTCTACTTTCCGCTCGTAATGGACGTTCCAAGTTAACTAGATCACCAATATGGAGTCGTCCCAGTGAAGTTGATTGTAGCGTCTCAGGCGAAACATCTGCTTCCAGCCGATCACCCCTCACACTGGTAACGGTCAGACAGACACCACTCACAGCAATACTGTCACCAGAATTCAGCTTTTCAGCAATTACTGAATGTACACAAAATTTCATGCCAGCTGGAAGCGGCTTGACCTCCTCCACACGACCGACCGCCTCAATTAGCCCGGTAAACATCGCCCTCAATGAAAACGTCAACGCCACAAGGCTCCACTCTTAGCCGCTCGAGTGAAACCAAGGAAAATTCTTCGCTCGACAACCAGGGGACACCACCCGGACCAAGAGTCCGCGGTGTCACATAAATCTGTACACGATCGACTATATGTGCAGACCAGGCAGCAGCGTGCAACTCTGTCCCCCCCTCAAGAAGAAGTGATGTTAATCGAAGATCAGCTAGTCGACTTACTGCCGACTTAATATCACGTGCCTCAGTCGTTACAACCCGTGCACCCACACGCTCAAGTGCTTGAACTTGTGAGGAATACAACCCCTTAGCTTCTTCGGTAGTTACAATAATAACTGGGCCAATGTCTAGCGTTGAGAAAAGACGTGCATCGACAGGTGTCCTCAATCTGGTATCCATAATCACCCGCGTGAGTGGACTAGCACGATGAACACCGTGCAATGTCAATAGGGGATCATCAGCCAGAATTGTTCCAGAACCAACAGCAATCGCATCGACTTCAGAGCGGAGGAGATCAACAGCGTGCTTAGCCCCAGATGAAGTCAACTGAGTTCTTAAACCAGGTGCAGCTGCAATCCGTCCATCGAGACTCAGCGCCACTTTCATCGTCACAAACGGACGATGACATCTCATGAATGTCACAAAAACTTCGTTAAGTCTCAATGCATCTGCAGCTCCCACACCGATCTCAACGTCAATGCCATTTTCACGTAGATAGCGAAAACCGCCACCACTCACAAGTGGATTTGGATCCTCAATAGCCGCCACGACACGTTTTACACCTGCCTCCACGATTCGACCAGCGCATGGCCCAGTCCGACCTTCGTGACAACACGGCTCAAGTGTGCAGTACAAAGTTGCCCCGCGCGCCTGTGCACCTGCAGTCATCAATGCTTCGATCTCAGCGTGAGGCTCTCCAGCACGAGTGTGATAACCGGTACCAACTATGGTGTCATTAGGAGTGACAACGACTGCACCAACCATCGGATTTGGGCTGGTCTGCCCACGACCAAGTGCCGCCAAATTCAAAGCCTGTTCCATGAATTTAGCATCACGCCGAAGTCCGGTATCATCAACAAAATTGATATCCGTAGACATGTCCTCTACCAGCAACCTTCAAACAGTGCCTCGACGTAATCATCTGGTGAAAATGGCACAAGGTCATCAAGTCCTTCGCCCACTCCCACGTAGCGAATGGGAAGTCCAAGATCCTGTGCAACCGCAACCGCAACACCACCTTATGCTGTTCCATCTAACTTCGAGATTACAACACCAGTCACTCCTAGTTCCTGCATAAATTTACGGGCTTGAGCCAAACCATTCTGTCCCACCGTGGCATCAAGAACCAGTAGCACCTCATGCGGTGCCCCTTCAACCTCACGAGCCGCAACACGACAAATCTTATCCAGCTCGTTCATTAAATTTGCCCTTGTGTGAAGACGGCCGGCTGTATCAATAATGATGGGATTACAGGATCGCGCCTTGCCCGCCACTATGGCATCGTAAACTACCGAAGCAGGATCAGCATCCTGTGAAGCTCGTACTAGGTCCACCTCGGCCCGCTTCGTCCAGACCTCCAATTGTTCAGCCGCCGCCGCTCGGAATGTATCGGCAGCACAAACCAGCGGCGTACTGGAGGCATCCTTAGCTACTTTAGCAAGCTTAGCAACTGTCGTAGTTTTACCGGTCCCGTTCACACCAACAACCAGAACAATTTTCGGCGTCGAATTTTCAACCTTCTTGGGTAGAACAGCCTTAAAGATCTCGTGGATCTCAGTTTCGACACAGCCCCTCAAATCATTACCCTTAGTTTTCTTAATGGAGGAAACAATACGATCGGTAGCCGAAACACCAATGTCAGCTGATATTAAAAGCTCTTCCAAGCCTTCGATAGTTTTACCATCTTCAACCGACCGTACTAGAACATCATAGCGTCCTGATAGCAGCTCAGTCGTTCGTGCAAGACCACGTCTTAAGCGATCAAGCATGACCACAAGTCAGCATATGGCAGTGCTCATTTTGCCAACTCCCACTTATCAATGACACCTGCCCATAACCTCTTCTAATAGTTCCTCTTGTGGCATTGTGTCAAGGCTGTCCTGTACTCAGAGGCATCTCAACTGGCATCAGTCAGGCTCAGCCTCTGCTCGCTGTGGTCTCAGCATTAGCTCTTCAACAGCAACACGAGAATCTTTTCTGCTTGAAAGCACATCTGACATTTTGGCAGCAATAGGTAATTCGACACCATGCCTAACACCCAACGCCAGCGCAGCATCAGTGGTCCTGATCCCTTCGGCGACCATCTTCATGTCTCCAAGAATTTCTTCAAGAGGTCGTCCTAAACCGAGCTCGACCCCTAGCTGTCTATTTCGACTCAAACTTCCCGTACAAGTAAGCACTAGATCGCCAAGACCACTAAGGCCAGACAGAGTCTCTCGTCGACCTCCAACAGCACATGCTAGTCGTGTGATCTCAGCGAGACCACGTGTAATCAGAGCGGCCAGTGCATTTTGACCGAGCTCAAGAGTTTCATTAACTCCCGCTGCGATAGCGATGACATTCTTAATGGCTCCTCCAATCTCAACGCCTGGAACATCATCACTAGCATACAGACGAAAATAACGTGCCTTAAATTCAGCCTGTACTTCACGAACAATTTCAGAATTAGTCGAGGCCACACAAACAGCCGTCGGTAATTCACGCGCTACTTCAGCTGCGAAACTAGGTCCAGAAAGAACAGCTACAGGCTGTCGATCACCAAGCTCTTGAATGATCACCTCGGACATACGAAGCAAAGTGCCCCGCTCAAGTCCCTTCGTAGCACTTACGATCATGGTCGAGTGATCAATCAGTGAAGCGACCTGCGCTATAACACTCCTGACACCGTGCGACGGAACCGCAACAACTACAAAATCTGTATTTTCAACGGCCGATGTTAACAAAGATGTTGGTTTAACAGTCGATGGAAATTTGATGTCAGACAAATAGTTTGGGTTAAAGCGTTTCGAGCGCATGGTCTCAGCCAAAGCTGGTGCACGAGACCAAAGCCGGACAGGGTGACCAATACGTCCCAGGTGTATCGCAAGCGCTGTGCCCCAACTTCCTGCCCCCAGTACAGCAATCGGCCTCATCGCCTTACCATCCTTGTCTGAATTTCATCTGTCCCAAACATTTTTCACATCCAACATCCAACAACCGAAACCACCCTAATACCCTTAACTATATTCTGGAAACACATCTGGGCGCATCATCCACTTTGGATGCAAGTTCCATCGGCCATCTTACTCGAGCTCTCGCCGAAGTAAATCCAATGCGGCTTGTGTTGCCTGGAACTTAATGTCTGAACGAAGACCTAAGAAGTGGAAAATTCTGGATACGGGTTCAGGAGACACTGCAACAGCAATAGCAACTGTGCCGACAGGCTTCTTTGTCGTCCCACCCCCAGGACCGAGGATACCCGTTATAGCAACTGCGGCATGGACACCAGCCTTAGTTCTCACGCAAATCGCCATTTCACGCGCTACTCGCTCACTAACCGCGCCCTCAGCAACTATCAGATCAGGAGCTACTCCCAGACAATCACTCTTCGCTTGATTCGAATAAGTCACTACTCCAAAATCAAAGTAGCGTGAACTTCCAGGCACATCAGTGAGACGTGACGCTAAAAGACCTCCCGTACAAGACTCAGCCACAGCGAGACGACAGCCTCGCTCGACAAGCTTGTCACCAACGACCTCCTCCAGGGTACTTCCGTCCGTACTAAATACTGAATGCCCTAGCACTGCAACAAGTTCATCCGTAGGGATTTCTAATCGCTCTGCTCCCGTTGCCGGTGTATCAGCAAAAGTGGTTAGATGAAGCTCTATTTGACCAAGCGAAGCAAGAATGGTTGTATATACTGGAGCGTCTCGATTTTTCCAAAGCGAGTACACAGGCTGTGCTATTTCTTCAACATCTGATTCTGTTCGACCCGTAATGCGCAATACCCTTCGACACAAATGAAGATTCGGCGGAGCGAGTGAACTAAGTCGACCATCAATCAAGACCTGCAGTATTGTTTTTAATTCATTGGGGGGACCTGGTAATAACAACACGACCTTGTTGTCATGTTCCAGCCAAAGCCCAGGAGCCGTACCGTTTGGATTATCTAAAACTACAGCTCCTTCTGTCACCAAACCTTGACGTCGATTAATCTCAGGCATCTTTAAGCCACGAGCACCAAAACGACGTTTAATTTTTTCAATAATTTCGAGATCCTCGTGAAAGTGACGCCCGAGAACTTCAGCAATAACCGTCCGCGTAACATCGTCATCGGTTGGACCAAGACCCCCAGTCAACACTACTAGGTCAACCCTATCGAGTGCCTGTTGAAACAACATCGATAAATTTGGTCCATCATCCCCCACAACCGCTTTGGCCACTATCTTGATGCCGATTGATTCAAGTCGATCGGTGATAAACAAGGAGTTGGTATCAACACGTAACGAAGTGAGCAACTCACTACCAACTGCAATAATTTCTGCAGTAGCAAGAGAGTTCGCCTGAACACTCATACTAGCCATTGCGGAAAAAACCAAAGGACTATCCGAAGCGTGACATTGA
>CAZQMT010000027.1:5834-21469 GCA_964594555.1 uncultured Vicinamibacterales bacterium | reverse complement strand
AAACTGGCGCAGGTTTAAAAACAAACTCTCAAACTCCAGAGGGCACCTGCCCACTCATCCTCACTAAGTGTCCTGGCAAAACGACTTCATTGGCATCATCATTCCCACCTACGTGGACTTCCATATTGGGGAAGCTGACATCGGGGACTACTCTCTCGCCGTCGAATCGAATGTCAGTCATCACAATGAAAAACTGACGGACAAGTTCAAGCCGTCGTTCGAACTCTTTGGGAGAAATAGTTCGTAACTTAACGTACTGTTCATCAGTAAGATCACCAATCGGCACCTCAGCCAACATGGCATCAACATGAAATGTGATATCAGCCTTAAACCGACCATCTTGTAAGAAACTCACATCAATTTCAGTAATCTCGAACGGATGGGATTGTGCCAGCCCAGCCGGAAAGACAACAACTGCAATAACAAAAGCCTGTACAAATGAACGAACTCTGTGTGGTGCCATTTGAATCATTGAACAAGCACTTCGAGTGATAGGATAAGATCACAACTCAAGTCGTTTTACCATTCCACAGGGAGAAACAATCTGTGTCTACCGAGGCGATACGAATTCCGTCTAAGCTTCCCGATGTCGGCACAACAATCTTCACTGTTACGTCGAAGCTTGCGAACGAACACAACGCCATTAATTTATCTCAAGGATTCCCAGATTTCGATTGTGACCCCGACCTTATTGAAACCGTCAGCCGTCATTTACGAACAGGAAATAACCAATACGCACCAATGCAAGGGGTCATGGCCCTCCGTGAAGCTCTTTCTCGTCAAATTAAAAAATCCTACGGAGCCACCTACGATCCCGACACTGAGATTACTGTGACATCCGGGGCGACAGAAGCACTTTTCTGTACTATTGCAGCTTGTGTCAGCACGGGTGATGAGGTCATCATTCTTGAGCCCTGCTACGACTCATATGTTCCAATTGTTCGGCTGTGCGGTGGCGTACCAGTTTTTGTCACACTTAGATTTCCGGATTACAAAGTCAACTGGGAAGAAATTAAACACGCAATCACAGAAAAAACGCGCCTGCTGATACTTAATTCTCCACACAATCCAACTGGCATGGTCTTCTCTAAAGACGATCTCAACCAACTCAAAGAACTATTACGCCAAACGAACATTGTAGTACTGAGCGATGAAGTCTATGAACACGTGATCTTTGATGGTCTCCAACATGAATCTCTTGCACGCTCACAGGAACTGGCAGCAAGAAGCTGCATCGTAAGTTCACTAGGAAAGACATACCATGCAACAGGTTGGAGAATCGGGCATGTGGTCGCGCCTGAACCTCTAACTCATGAAATCAGGAAAATTCATCAGTTCGTCACATTCGCTTCCAACACTCCAATACAGCATGCGTACGCAGAATTTCTTGGCCGCCGTACAGATGAAAACAACCTCGCAAAATTCTTCCAGGATAAACGAGACTACTTTCTGTCACTCATAAAAGAGTCAAGGTTTAAGCCTATTATCTCTCACGGAACTTACTTTCAATTACTAGACTACTCTCTCATAACTGACGAACCAGACAAAGACTTCTCGCTTAAGCTTCTAAAAACACATGGCGTCGCGGCAATCCCCACTTCCGCTTTTCTCTTTCAAAGTGAAGCCCCACCCGTACTCAGATTCTGTTTTGCGAAAAAGACAAAAACTTTACAAGCAGCAGCAAGGTGTCTCTGCGAAATTTGATGCCTAGCTAGAACTGAGCCTTTACGCTCCGCATACGTGCTGGACTAACTAGACCCTCGACTTCGCAGCTGCGCTCTGAAAACCATTAGTAACGTCGCCACACCAATTAAATCAAGTATAGAAAATCCACGTGATCCCACCCATGATATTTGGTTAAATGTAAACACATCTCCAGAATATAAAAGGCAGCCAGAAGCCAGCAACAACATACCCCTTAAAAGTACCGATAAAGGACCGATCAAATATCCAACCGTACCGGCCGCCAGCGCCACAATACCGAAAATCGCCATACTTACAGCGTACAGTACGGTCATCATATGCGGAGCTTCACCCGTGGGGGACAACAACAACAACTCTGGACGAAATACGAACATATAGGGCAGCACAAATCCAACGAGTGAAAATCTGAAAGCAGCCAACCCTGATCGCATAATGCCAGCGCCAGCAATTGATGCTGTCGTATAGGCCGCGAGTGCAACAGGAGGTGTTACCATCGACATCATTCCAAAATAGAAAATAAACAAGTGCGCTGCCAGCGGAATCACACCCAAATTTCCGAGAACGGGACCAATCAACGTAGCCATAAGCAAATAGCAAATCGCCGATGGCAAACCCATTCCAAGAATGATCGCTGAAACCATAATCAAAATCAGTGCAAGAAAAAGACTTTCTTCGGCTAGTGGCACAATCAGCGACGGCAGCTTAGTCCCGATACCAGTTAAAGTCACCACTCCGATAACAATTCCCACACAAGCAGACGCCGCAATGAGCGCTATACCGCTTCGTGCCGATCGAACCATAACGGACAACAAACCTGCCAAAGTAATTCTCGTTCGCGGATTGAAAACCCCGAGTAGAAGAATCATCCCAAGAGACAAGGTTACAGCTCTGAATGGTGTATACCCCATGACCAGAAAGACAACCAGTGCACCAAGTGCACCTAAGAAAACGACCCCTTCATAACGGAAACCAGCCTTTTCATTATTCGACCCCAAGTCAATGTCTAATGTACCCATGCGTTTTGCATAGAAATGTACAATTAAAAAAAGTGACAGGTAGTAAAGCATCGCCGGAAAAATCGCGGCCTTAATGATCTCAAGATAAGTCACTGGTGGATAAATAATCTCAAGCATCATGTACGCACCAGCACCCATTACTGGCGGCACGAGAGCACCGCCAGAGCTTGCAGCAGCCTCCATTCCAGCAGCAACGTGACGCTGGAAACCGGCACTCCTCATCATTGGAATAGTGAAAGTACCCGTGGTGGCCGCATTGGCAACAGCGCTTCCAGAGAGAGAGCCCATTAGACCGCTAGCAAGTACAGAAACTTTCGCAGGCCCCCCGGCTGTACCGCCAAAGAGACGCTTTGCGTAGTCAATAACAAACTTAGTAACGCCAGTTATTTCGAGAAAAGCACCAAATACAACAAACAAGAAAACATAGGTGAACATCACCTTTAGTGCCGTGCCGAACACGCCCTGACTATGCAGAAACGTCTGAGCTACAATCCGATCTACCGAGTAACCGCGATGAGGGAAAAGCCAACCTGGCAACATCGGTCCGTAATACGCATACAGCAGAAAGATTCCCGCCAAAATAGGCAGGGCAACTCCTACCGTTCGTCTGGCGGCTTCAACAACCAACAGAACACCAATAACACCAACGAAAATGTCCATAGGTACTACTGAGCCAGCGCGATCGCCAAGTGGGCGACCATCCAACCACAACCATTCGAACATGGGTTCTATCTGGACGATCACATAGCCACAGCACAGTACTGCAGTGAGTGTCAGCATCACATCAAAACACTCAGAAATTAGTCCCTTTGTAAACCGCTCAGATGTCGGATAAATAAGGAAACAGAGCATGAAACCAAATAAAGCGAAAACAGCCAGCTGTGACTGAGGAGAAAGTCTTGGGTAGTTAACCTCCAACAAGGTAAAGAGAGTCAGAAGTACTGAAAGCGCCCTAACAACAAGCTCACCTATTCGGCCTCGCATTAGTAGTGACTTTACCTCAAATCAAGCTATTTACATTTATTCTGTAGTGGGAAAACAATCAAAGACTACACAACCCTGAAAAACTCACACTTTAGCTATATGCGATGACTCACTAAATCCAGCACCATACCTCAAAGAGAAAATATAACAGAGTGTCAAAAAAATTGATGGAGGCATTAGTATGATCAAGTATTCTAAACCCACGTAAAGAGTCGATACCGTGAGTAGTCTCTAAAATAAATCGGTGATAACTATTAGCTCAATGATACACAGATGTCAGTAATAGCATTTCTATTTAGACCGGAAAAAACTTTCCTCTTCTCGATCATAATACTGGCGCTTTCGTGTTCGAATCCGCCGGCTGAAATTATAAAAGAAGGGATGATTCCTGCTCCTCAAGATGTCGGAGCAGCACCAAGCGATGCGGATACAACAAGCTCCGGACTGAGCTCGAAAGTTTTGGAAAAAGGATCAGGTGGCAATCATCCAATCGCTACCGATCTCGTAACAGTAAATTATGTCGGTTGGACAAAAACCGGTGAAATGTTTGACGCCTCTGAAAAAAGAGGAGGGCCGAGTACATTACTACTTAGTGAAACACTTCCAGGATGGGTTGAAGGTGTAACTAAGATGACCGTCGGTGAAAAGCGCCGGTTTTGGATCCCAGAAAACCTCGCCTATCGAGGGCAACCTGGCCGACCAAGTGGTCCCCTCGTCTTCGACATCAAGCTACTCAACTTTGGACCACCACCAAACACACCACCGGATGTCACAGAACCTCCACCTGATGCAGAGTTCAGCGAATCAGGACTCGCCTGGAAGGTATTACAAAATGGAACGGGAACCATCCATCCAACAGAATTGAGTAATGTTACAGCGCATTACTCAGGCTGGACCACCGACGGAAAAATGTTTGACAGTTCAGTTGTGAGAGGCGAACCTTTGACATTTCGTGTCGATGCAGTCATTGCAGGGTGGATTGAAGGACTGCAGCTAATGGTCGAAGGAGAACAACGGCGTCTATGGATTCCAGAAAAGCTAGCTTACAAAGGTAGGCAGGGCGCTCCTAAAGGGATGCTGGTCTTCGATGTTGAATTGATAACCATTAATACGAAGGCCCCGTAACACTTTAAATAGTTGTTTATCCCACAGTCAAAACCACATCCAACGGATGAAGCCCAGCACCAGCGTGGTAAATTTCCTTTACACCACTTCAGCAAAATCTTGCTTTTTGACTCTCCGCTAGGCGGGTGTTGATCCGTCCCCAACTCGCACACCAAGCTCCCGATCAAGATCCAATAATGAGGCTGGATCGTCCTTAACCATATGGAACTTCGCTACAATCTCACGCGCCGTCTTCTCTTCTTCGACTTGCTCACTGAGAAACCACTGTAACTCGACCAAGGCCGCAAACACCTTTTCCTTAAAAGCTAATTCGTAAAGCGCGTCGATCTGACTACTAACTTCCTGTTCTTGTACCAATGCTTGCTCAAACACTTCAACGATCGATCCAAACGAATCCGCAGGGCGGTCCATAGCCTGAAGTTCAACTTTTACGTTTCGAGCTAAGAGAAAATCGAAAAGTTTCATCGCATGGCCATACTCTTCTTGGCTCTGAACTCTCAGCCAATGCGCCGAACCGCGAAAATTTTCTAACTCACAAAAGCTAGACATCGCCAGATAGGCGTACGAAGAATTCAACTCGGCATTGATCTGTTTGTTTATAGCGTTAACAACCACTTGATTCATCGAAAGACTCCTCCAAAGAGAAAAAGTTCGCCAACCAACGTCTCATTGTCATTCGTAAAGTTAAGTTGCGCAACCCCGGCGGTAAATTAGTAACCATAATGAGACCGGATCGCATCTATCCAAAGGACGCCAAATGCTCACAACGGAAGGAATTTGCCTGTATACTCGCATGGGCTAGTAAGATACAAAATTCAGAGGAACACCAGAATGAAAAACTCTGATTACACCATAGCAAAAGAATTCATATATATTTCTCGTCATCAACTCAAGCTGAAGACAGACCGGATTTTTAAATGTGTTGAAAAACTCACGATCGAACAAATCTGGTCTCGTACTCACAATACCGAGAACTCAATCGGTAATCTCATACATCATCTCTCAGGCAGTATTCAACAATGGGTTCTAAGTGGAATCGAGGGCCGTCCAAACGAACGTAATCGCGACGAAGAATTTGAAAGGCGCGAACCTATACCTACCGATGAGTTATTGAAGCGCCTCACCGAAGCTGTCTCCCAGGCCGACCGCGTACTCGAGAACCTCGCTGCATCTGAACTCCTCTCAGAAAGAAAAGTTAAATCTTATGATGTGACCGTTCTAGAAGCCATCTACCATATCGTTGAACACTTGTCTGGACACACAGGGCAGATCATATCGGCCACTAAACGAATGACAGGAGCAAGCCTTGGTTTCAGCAGCAGCCTCACTCGAAACAACGAAAGTAATTCAATACGGTCTTATTGAAAATCCCTATACATACCTCTACTACAAGATTTATGAGGACTTACGATGACGAATCAATTTCGCTCTAAGGACTTATGCTTCTTGGAAGAAATCTCTAACCGGTACGGAGACCAGTGCTGAATCCCGAGTGGACAGTTATTACCGATCTTGGTACTGCTTCTGCATTGCTGTTATTCGGGCAACTTATACGCGCCAAAGTCAAACCAATCCAGAAACTCTTTTTACCAGCAAGTGTACTCGCCGGTTTTATGTGCCTAATACTCGGGCCAAACGGCTTTGATCTTCTCCCATTCTCATCTCGTATAAACCAGTACCCCGCGTGGTTAATCGCACTTGTATTCGCCTCACTTCCCTTCTCATCGAATGAGATCGCCTGGAAAAAACGAATCTCTGGCATGGGCCGACTTTGGAGTTACTCTGCAGCTATTTTCTTCCTGCAGTGGGGAGGCGGCGTAGCCTTTACCTATATCGTAATCCAAGAATTTCGGCCTGACATTAATATCGGCTTCGGGACAATTCTAGCGAGCGGCTTCATTGGAGGTCACGGTACAGCTGTAGCTGTAGGTACCAGCCTCGCAACGAACGGATGGCCTGACGGAGAAAACCTCGCTATGACCTTCGCAACAATTGGTCTCTTAACATCCATCATCGGTGGAATGTTCTGGATCAACTGGGGCGTATTAACAGGCAGCACCAGACACTTGGAAAAATTTTCTAACCTCCCAAAAGACATAACGACGGGTTTAGTGTCACCCGGCCAACGTGAATCATTAGGTGAGGAGACGACATCACCCATCTCCATCGACCCTCTGATATTTCAAGTAGCGATCGTGCTGACATCCACACTCATTGGCTCCCACCTCAGCCGCTTAAGCGAACTTGCTTTAACAGAACCAGGTGTCCCAATTTTCTGTTCTGCCTTCCTCAGTGCCATAGCACTCAAAATCGGCTTTCGTAGATTCGGCGGCATCGATTACGTTGAGTCAAAAACAATGCGGAGAATCGGTGGAGCTTGTACCGACTTCCTCGTAGTGTTCGGTATTGCTTCAATTCAAATTTCTGTCGTTCTGGACTACGCTCTACCACTTTTTAGCTTGTACGCATTCGGTCTTTGCATGTCCATTTTGCTCTTCCGTCTCGTAGCTCAGAAAATTTTTGGCACAGGATGGTTCGAAACAGCTCTCTTTACCTGGGGATGGACCACAGGAGTTATAGCCATGGGAGTCGCTTTGTTACGTATCATTGACGCAAAAAACAAGGACCATGTTCTTGATGACTTCGCTATCGCATATTTCGCACTTGTACCCATTGAAATAGCGCTTATTACTATCTCGCCTTACCTGATCATTAATGGCTATCACTTACACTACATGCTGGTAACTATCACCTTCGGTCTATTTTTACTGTGGCAATCGATATATAATCCTGGAGTTTTAATCGGACCGAATAAATCAAGAAAGTTTTGACCTGCACGGATATAAGTGCCAGAAATACCCTACGCTGAACTTCCAAACTGGCTGCTCGTCGCTACAGCGATCGCCTCCATGGCCCTTCTGATCAAAGGGGCAGATTTGACAGTTGATGGTGCGGCTGGTCTTGCCTATCGGTTTGGAATCTCGGAAGTAATTGTCGGCGCAACCATTGTTTCTCTCGGCACAACCACTCCTGAAGCCACAGTCTCTGTAGTCGCTGCCTGGAAAGGTAATCCAGGCCTTGCTCTCGGAAACGCCGTGGGATCTGTCATCGCTGACACTGGACTTATCTTCGGCGTAGGATGCTTACTTGCCGTACTCCCAGCCAATCGCTATGTTCTCAGGCGCCAAGGCTGGGTCCAGTTCGCCTCCGCTATGCTTTTGGCCGGTGTGTGTTACACCGCATTCAACGCTAACGGTGACGACGCACAGGTCACTCGCTCCATGGGCATGCTGTTTCTTGCTCTCTTAGTGATCTACATGTTCCTTTCGTTCGGATGGAGCAAAAAAGATTCAGCTAAACATAGCGACGACGCCTCTGTTATTAGTCAACAAGAAAGTAAGAAGATCTCTGGCGTGATGTTGTTAGCCACCTTGGTGATTGGATTAGCGATTGTCATAACCGCCAGCCATATACTGATCGGGTCAGGAACAACAATTGCCTCCCGTATAGGCGTACCAGAAGTAGTTATCGCAGCAACTCTTGTGGCGTTCGGCACGTCGCTCCCCGAGTTGGCAACCGCTGTTGCCAGTCTGACCAAGGGGCGTGGAGAGCTACTCGTCGGCAATGTGATCGGCGCAGATATTCTGAATGTCCTTTTCGTCATCGGAGCATCAGCCACAGCAGCACCCTTACCAATCATCGATCAAACAGCTTCAATTCCAGCCATTTTCCTCTATTTGCACCTACCGGCAATGATGCTCATACTGATCGTTTTTCGTATATTAATTGCAATAGCCTCACGCAGCGGCTCATTTTCTCGTTGGATGGGTGTGCCCCTACTTGTCATCTATGCCAGCTATTTAGTAGCGCAATATACACTCTTCATCAGTTAGGCGGGGCACTAGGAAAACACCGTGGTCTTGTTGTAAATTCAGGTTTAGTCAAGGAAGATATAATTACACTATGTCTTTCGGTATTAAATTTTTAGACTGGGTTTGTATTTTGCGCGGTAGAGTAAGTCTGGGAGGGATGCACCATGCCATGTGTCGAACTTGACAAATTACCTGATCACGCTCGTTTGTGGATCTTTGCCGCTGAACGACCGTTGAGCACAACTGAACGGGATCACCTCTTATCTACCGTCGATGCATTTCTGGAACAATGGACTGCACATGGTATTCCACTAACCGCCGCACGAGATTGGCGTTACGACCACTTTCTTTTTATTGGTGTTGACGAACAGGCATCTGGTGTCTCTGGTTGTTCTATTGACGCACTCATGCATAGCCTCAAGCAACTTGAAGTGGACCTCGACGTAAAACTCTTGGACTATGCCCCAGTGATCTACAAACATGGGGTCTCAATCGAACGTGTTTCTCGGGACAGATTCTCTGAACTAGCACGTTTTGGAGAAGTCACTCTAGACACTCCAGTTTATGACAATACTATTACATCAATCGGGGAATTACGCTCAGGTCACTGGGAAGGCCCAGCTGCCAATTCATGGCATGCTCGAGCGTTCTTTTAGTACTTATAGTTTCTAAACTTCCGCACTGACACGTAGTTTAAGCTCAGCGGGCACCAAAATGAATCCATTGCATCCAGCCATTCTCATTAGTCGAAGCACTAAAGTTTCGATAACAACTGGATTATTCGTAGTGGCCATCTTACTTGTCATATCAGCCACGTTGACTAGTGCCTGCACTAGTACACCAACACAGGACCACGAAGCGACAGAATCTGAGTCCTCTCTCATGTCAAAATCAACACCTGTCGTAGACGACCAGCACACCCCAGAGACAGAACACGAAGTACTACTCAGAGATTCTGGCACCCTACTCGACAATCTTAGTGGCACACTCGAATTTGTTGAAGATGAGGAAACCGCTTGGTCCGTAAGACCAGACATGGACGATTTGGTCGCGCAGATGCATACACTTAAATCCAAACGGCAGCAGTTGGGGAGAATCCCGTCCCAAATCAAGAATTCTTCACGATTCACAACGCGGTATCTGCCAAAACCCAGGGGCCATGGTTCACCTTCGGGATCCCATCCAAGAATTATTACTATTCTTTGACGATATTACTACCCTTCGACGCTCAAGCCCTCAAGAAGTCCCAAACTCTCACTAACCGCCAGAACAAAATCATATCGGGGGTGGTGACACTGTTTCGATGTTAACAAAGTGAATTGTGATTACAATGTCACCTAAAACAAAACATCGGCTGGGACGAGGAGAGAATCATGCGTGACCTCGAAAATTTTGAAATCAAAAAATCAGAGAAAAAACAGTCATACAAAGCATCCCCTCCCCTTCTCATTCCAGGCTTACTACTGCTGTTAGTGGTTGCGGGACTGACGATTTATTTTCTCCAATCCCAAACAAAAACAACGCCCCCTCGTGCTGGCGCAGAGGCAGAGCCCCAAACACCCTCAGCTGCAACACGAGCGCCTCAGCCCAAACCCTCTTCCGTGGTTAAGCCAGAATCCGAATCCTTCACGCTACCAACTCTCAATGAGAGCGATTCTGTAATCAAAGAATTGGCTAAAAGATTATCAGCTTCTCCCGGTCTTACAGCTTGGCTAACTGGCAAGGAATTCATCAGAACCTTCGTAGCCGCTGTGGACAATATAGCTACCGGAACTAATCCAGCCGTCCATCTCAAATTTCTTAGACCTAGTAAACGGTTACTCACAAATTCAAACCAAGGACAACTAACACTCGATCCGAAAAGCTATTCTCGTTATGACAGCCTCGCAGACACCATCTCATCGCTGGATGCCCAAGGGTGCATCAAAATCTACAATCGACTAATGTCGTTGATTACGGAAGCCTATAGAGAACTCGGTTATCCTAATGCTGACTTCAATGACACTCTTGAGGATGCCATACGAACGTTACTCGAAACACCAATCGTAGAAGGCCAAATCGATCTAGTGCAACGAGGAATCTATAAGGAGTTCGCAGACGAAAACCTACAATCGCTCTTGGCCGTTCAAAAACAACTTCTTGCCATGGGACCGTACAATGTTCGTTCTATACAAAAAAAAGTCCGAGAACTAGCAGACGCACTAGAAATTCCCTCTTCCGAACTTCCAACACCAAGGGTTTACCAGACCAATGACAACCTCAAACCAGATCATTATCGATAGGCATCGTTGATTATTGAATCTAATGTTGTATCGAAGTAATTACCACACATAGAAAAGACTTAGAGAGATTACCGTGTCAGACCTTGTCAAGCGTCTCCTGATTACACTTTCTATCGCCTTTATAATTGTACTCCTCGTCGCAATGGGTGGCGGACTATGGTTTTATCAAGCCCTTCGTGCCAGCCTCCCCATACTCGATGGAGTTCAGTCTCTGCCTGGACTCACAGCATCCGCCACAATCGATCGAGACGGGCTCGGTGTTCCAACGATTACTGCCGACAACTGGAATGACTTAACAATGGCCACTGGCTTCGTACACGGTCAGGATCGTTTTTTCCAAATGGATCTTTCACGACGGCAAGCTGCCGGAGAGCTCTCAGCAATCTTCGGTAACATTGCGCTTCAGCTTGACAAAAAAATGCGCACACATCAATTCAGATCGCGCGCACTACAGGTACTAAACACCATCCCACCTCAAGAAAAGTTGACAATTGAAGCCTACACAACTGGTGTCAACGCTGGGCTCAATGCCCTTAAGGCGAAACCATTTGAATACCTGCTACTCCGTGTCGACCCAGAACCCTGGAAGCCAGAGGATTCAATTCTAGTAATCCATTCCATGTTTCTTGAGCTTCAGGACGAAACTGGATCATACGAATCAAGACAAGGCCTCCTACATGACCTATTACCATCCGATCTCGCCTCATTTCTTGTACCGAAAGGAACAAGTTGGGATACACCCTTGATCGGCGATGCGATACAAATGCCACATACACCAGGAGCGGAAATTTTCGACATCCGTAACCAGCAATCCTGGCCAGTTCGTGATCAAAACGACAACAAGTACATGGACAATCTACCGGTCGGTGGAAGCAACAGTTGGGCTATCTCGGGCGAGCACACGGCAAGTGGAGACCCACTACTCGCAAACGATATGCACTTAAATAACTCCGTTCCGCATATCTGGTATCGAGTATCACTAAAATGGCAATCTGACCACGGGCATCCTCATAGTGTGACGGGCGTATCGCTTCCTGGATTACCTTCGGTGGTGGTCGGAAGTAACGGACACGTCGCCTGGGGATTTACAAACACTCATGGAGATTGGAGCGACCTCATCGTCCTTGAGGTCGATGAGCCCAATACGTATAGAACCCCAAATGGTCCAAAAGAATTTGACCGTACAATCGAACGTATCACCGTAAAAGATCAAGACGATGAACTGTTCGAAGTTGTATCAACGATTTGGGGTCCAGTCATCGACGAAGACCATCTTGGGCGTCCTCGAGTCTTAATCTGGGTTGCTCACCAAGCTGGCGGAGTCAACCTACGGACCATGAATTTCAACACAGCCCACACCGTGGAACAATTACTCGACATCGCTAACGATGCAGGAATTCCTGCACAAAACCTGCTCGTTGTCGACCGCGATGGCCATCTGGCATGGTCAATCGCTGGAAAGATTCCCTGGCGTTTCGGCTTCAGTGGGCGACGACCGACTTCATGGGAAAGTGAGACAAGAGGCTGGAACGGCTGGCTACCCTTGGCACAGTACCCACGTGTAGTGGATCCTCAAGAGGGACGTTTATGGAGTGCTAACAACAGACATGTCTTTGGGAAATCGTTGGAAATAATTGGTGATGAAGGCTATGACGTTGGTGCACGTGCAAGACAAATCCGTGACGGCTTACGACTTTTACACCAAGCAACACCCACAGATATGCTCACCATTCAGTTGGACGACCGCGCGCTGTTTCTTAATCGATGGCGAGATCTGCTGCTCAAACTTCTAACCCCCTCAGCTATCCGCGAAGAAACCAGACGGGCGGAACTACAACAATTTGTATTAAAAGATTGGAACGGACGCGCCTCAGTAAGTTCTGTCGGCTACCGTGTGGTCCGAACATTCCGAGACATCCTAGCGAACATGGTTCTCAATTCTCTAACGGCACCCTGTGTCGAAGCGAACGAACAGTGCGACATCGCGCAGTCAAGAAATATCGAAGGCCCACTTTGGCAACTGATTCAAGAGCGTCCACGCCATCTACTTAACCCAAATTATCGTACCTGGGATGACCAGCTCCTTAAAGCTGTTGACAAAACTATTGAGACCCTAATGGATGATAAAAACTCACTCAAAGGAATTACATGGGGAACACGAAACGCAGTAACTTTCCGGCACCCACTTAGCCAGGCGATACCACTCCTGGGACGATGGCTCAGACTCGACATGCCGTTGAAACATTTACCGGGAGACGATAATATGCCGAGATTTCAGTCTCCAACAGCAAGTGCATCTCAGCGTATGGCTGTCTCACCCGGTCGAGAAGTAGAAGGCTACTTCCATATGCCTGTTGGCCAGAGCGGGCATCCATTATCACCCCACTATCGAGATGCACATAGCGCGTGGGCGCATGGCGCCCCCACACCTTTCTTACCTGGCTCAACCATCCACAAACTCGTCCTCAAATCCAAACTCAACTAACAGCGTGTTAGACACTACACAGAAATTTATAGCTACACAGAGTACTAATTCTGACAACGTAAGATTAATCACAACGAACAACAAACTTCAGACAACAGTTTTAATAAGAAGAAGGACGTTTCAAATTACCACGTGATTCGGGTTAATCACGATAATTACCGAATTGAAGTTCAACATCGAAGTCTTGCTCTCGTAAGAGCTGCATAACTGCTTGAAGGTCATTTTTCGAAGGCGAGGAAATTCTGACTTGATCAGCTTGAATCGCGGCTTGCACCTTTTTAATCTTTCGTTCTTTAACGAACTTAGCAATAGCTTTGGCACTCTCAGATGCAATACCCAATTGGAGCGTAACGCAACGCCGTACAGTACTATTCGCAGCGTATTCAACCTCGCCAACCTTCACGTTCTTAGTGGGCACACCACGGCGAACCAATCGGGTCTGAAAAACATCCAAAAGAGCCTGCATCTTGAACTCATCATCGGCAACAAGAGTTAACGCACCAATAGAACGATCGAACTCAATGTTCACACGCGATCCCTTGAAATCATAACGCTGACCGACTTCTTTGCGAGTCTGATTGACCGCGTTGTCAACCTCCTGTAGATCGACAGTCGAAGTAATATCAAACGAGGACATTCACCACCATACGACATATCTTACCAGACCTAAACTCTTGTCACGAAACTCAGACGTCTGTTATCCTAGAGCAGTTAGTTCGGAGCGTGATCAATAAGCCGTCGAGGTGCAGCGCTGACTGGGCCTACCTAAATTGCTCCCTCCTCAGGCTATCCAGGAATCTGAAGGGTGGGCCTAATTGTTTGTTCTGTACCACTTCGACAGCTAGTACCAGTGAAAATTTGTTGCAGCGTCAGGATTTGTAAAACCTGCGTGAGCAACGTAGTTTCGAGTGAACTTTGATCATCTGACTGGAGATTATGAACGCCAGAGACCAAGGGTCTGTCGTAGAACTTGGCGTACGGCGTACCTCAGATGATAATCTGAACATTGTAGGAGGTGCTCTATGGCCAACCGCGCCAGACCGACATTACAGAAACGTCAAAAAGAGCGTGAACGCCAACAGCGACAAAAGGACAAAGAAGCCAGGAGGCTCGAAGCTAAGGAACGTCGCCAGAACGCGCCTGAGAAAACGAGCAATGACGATCCCGACATCGCCGGAATAGTAGCGGGGCCACAGGCGCTTCCTGAAGAGCTTCAGGACTGGGAAGACTGGGAACCTGAAGTATAGAAACTTGCGATACTTGCACGTGTCGTGTATCGCTCGATGGCGGGACCTGATTGCTCGTAAATCTCTCGTCTTAATGTAGAGCTATCGGATCAACAAAAAGCACTGATTTCTGACAAGGCGTTTCAGTCCAGAAATCATGCTAGAGCTTTCTAAATCACCTGAATTGTTTTCGTCCATCCAAAACGGTCAACAGCTCGACCGTACTGGACATCAGTTAACTCCTGATAAAGACGCGTCGATATCGGCCCTGATTGGCCGTTGCCAACTATATATTCGTCATCCCTGAAGCCAAACTTTCCAATCGGTGCAACCACTGCTGCCGTGCCACATCCAAAGACTTCGGTTATATTTCCTGACTGAATGTCAGCTAGCATCTCGTGCACATCAATCAGTTCTTCAGTAACACTAAAACCTAAATCTAAACCAAGCTCAAGAATAGATTTTCTAGTAACACCAGCCAATATACTTCCAGTCAGTGGAGGCGTCACGATTCTCTCACCACCATAAACGAGAAAAATATTCATCGACCCTACTTCTTCAATAAAGCGTCCCTCAATTGCGTCAAGCCAAAGAACCTGCGAGTACGCCTTAGTTTCAGCTTCGGCACTGAAGAGTAAACTCGCCGCATAGTTCCCGCCTGTCTTTGCGGCACCCACTCCACCTCGCACCGCTCGACGGTAACCATCTGAAATCAGTACAGCCACTGGAGAAAATCCTCCAGAAAAGTAAGGGCCGACTGGAGACAAAATAATGAAATGTAAATAGCTTTTGCTTCGATAGACACCAAGCGCTGCATCGGTCGCAAACATCCCAGGCCTGAGATAAAGGGCCGCGTCCGGAATATTTGGAACCCATGCCTGCTCGAGCTCGACAAGCTTCATAAGAGCTTCCAGGTGTTCGTCCTCGTCAATCGTTGGCAT